>CANEWJ010000106.1 GCA_947442625.1 Chitinophagaceae bacterium | reverse complement strand
ATTACCGTTGGCAAGTTTCACAGCGGTGTAAGGGCCAATATCATTCCTGAAACAGCTGAACTGGAAGGGACCATCAGAACCCTTGACAGCAAAATGCAGAAAGATGTGCACGAAAAAATAAAATTGGTTGCCAAGAATGTGGCAGAGGCCTGGGGTGCAGAAGTAGATGTGATGATTGATACCAAAACACTTGTAACCTATAACGATCCTGCATTGGTTGCCGCCATGGTTCCTTCTTTGGAAAGGGCGGCAGGAAAGGGAAATGCTACAGCAGGCATCTGGACCACTGGTGCCGAAGATTTTTCTTTTTTCGGTGTAAAAGCACCCGCATTTTTCTTTAACCTGGGAGGCATGCCCAAAGGAACTGATCCTTCAAAAGCCGCTCCCCATCATACACCAGACTTTTTCATTGATGACAGCATGCTGGACGTGGGTGTGAAGGCTTTCTGTAATTTGGTGGTGGATTTTGCGGCTAAGGGTAAGTAGGGTGAGGGGTTTAGGGGTTGAGGGGTGAGGGGTTAATGCTTAACCTTCTTCAGCCTCTCTCAACCTTCTAGCGTCTTGCGCCAAACAACAAACTACCCACCCTTATCATGTTGCTGCCAGAAGCCAGGGCGATGGGATAATCTCCGCTCATTCCCATTGAAAGGGTATTGAAATCAGTGGTATCTGTACCGTAAACAGACTTGATTTCGTCGTACAAGGTTTTTAATGCACCAAACTCTTGCTTGAGCAGTGCCTCATCTTCAGAGAAAGAGGCCATGCCCATGATGCCACAAAGCGCAACGTTTGGATATATTTTTTCAAGAAAATACATGGCGCCAGCTTGTCTTGCTTCTACAAGATCCAAGCCAAACTTTGTCTCCTCCTTGGCCACATGTACCTGCAATAGGCAATTGATTTTCTTATTCAGCTTCCTGCCCTCTTTGTCAATGGCTTCCAACAACTTAATGCTGTCTACCCCATGAATCAGGTGAACATAAGGCGCAATCATCTTGATTTTGTTGGATTGCAGGTGGCCAATGAAATGCCAGCGGATATCCTGTGGAAGCTCAGCCTGTTTCTTGACCAATTCCTGCACATAATTTTCCCCAAAATCGCGGTGCCCTAGGGCATACAATTCCATGATATCTTCTGATGGCTTGGTCTTGGAAACTGCAATCAAGGTTGCACCCGATTTTTGCATCTCCCCCATCAATGTTTCGTAAGCTGCCTTGTTTACTCCCATGGTTGCGAATATGAAAAGAAATTATGGTTTACCATAAAATAAAACACGAAACCCGCGAATAAGTTTTTTTGACAGCCTGCATTTTGATATATTCAACCAAATTATCCCATGATCGGTGAACATGCCCAACTCAATTACAGGATCCAGCGCATTGTAGCCATTGTTGCTGTTGTATTGTTTGCCTTCAAGTTGGTGGCCTGGTGGATGACACAATCGGTAGCAGTACTCACCGATGCCCTGGAAAGCACGGTTAACGTGGTGGCAGGGTTCATCAGCCTTTACAGCTTGTATGTTGCTTCTAAACCCCGAGACAAGGAACATCCCTATGGGCATGGCAAAGCGGAATTCGTTTCTGCTGCGGTAGAGGGTAGTCTTGTTAGCGTAGCAGGACTGGTCATCATTTATGAGGCCATCAACAATTTCATCCATCCCCATGTCATCCAAAAACTGGATACCGGAATGGCCATCATTGGATTTACCGCCATCATCAATTATATCACCGGGTGGTATGCCATCAAAACAGGAAAGAAAAACAATTCGCTGGCCCTGGTGGCTTCAGGGAAACACCTCCAAAGCGACACCTACTCTACCGTGGGTATTGTCATCGGCATGGCGATGATCCTTTGGAGCAACTGGATCTGGCTAGACAGTGCCGTTGCCATTGGATTTGCCTTCTTCATCATCTATACCGGATATACCATTGTCAGGAGCTCCATTGCCGGTATCATGGACGAAGCCGACCATGCTCTTTTAGAGAAACTCGTGTCCAGAATGAATGCAGACAGAAGGGAAAACTGGGTAGACCTTCACAACCTGCGCATCATCAAATTCGGTTCAGTAATTCATGTAGATTGTCACCTTACCGTTCCTTGGTACCTCAATGTGCACGAGGCCCACAATGAGGTAGATGCTTTTTCAGCGATTGCCAGAAATGAATTTGGGGAAAGTGTCGAGTTATTTGTTCATGCAGATGGCTGTCTCGACTTTTCGTGTAGAATATGTTCAAAAGCCCAGTGCTCAGTACGAAAAAACCCTTTTGAAAAAAGGGTTGAGTGGGATGTGCACAATATTGCAAGTGATGAGAAGCACCGGTAGAATGTTAACAATCTTGCTGATACTTTGGGTGATTGTGAATGTTTACATGAATGATCTTATTGAAATTATATTTTGTCTAGCCCTTGGATAATATCGGAGAAATTCACATCCAATGCACGTGAAATAAGAAATAATTGGTAGATTGATGTATTTATTTTTCCTCTTTCAATTCTGCTCAACTGGGTATATTCAATACCTATTTCGTAAGCCAAGTTCTGTATAGAGAACCCTTTGGTTAGGCGAATTTTACGAATTTTAGCACCTACTATTTGAGAAACCTCAATCTTTTCCACTCAATCAATTATGATAATTTACAAAAACTCAATAAAAAACCAGATAAAGATACATATATTATTATAAACTTTAATATGTCAAAAAAGACATATTTCAGGTAGTTCAAAAAATATAACTACATTTAGTAGTGTAAAATTAAATGTTTAATTTTGGGTAATGAAGGAAGATATTTTCTTAAACATTATTGGGAAAACCCTATCCAATCAAAGACAAATATCTGAAATAAGTTTACAAGAGCTTAGTGCAAAAACCGGGATTGATGCTGAAAAAATTCTTGAAATTGAAATGGGGAAAATTCCCCTAGGCTTGGAAGAATTTTTAACAATCACAGCAGCAATCGGCATCGATGCAGCAAAAATCATCAACGAAATACATTGATTTTTCGCTTTATCACTTGGGCTCCTGCTGGCTCAGGCAATGAAAACTTCCCAACCCCCAAATAATATCGGTTGAATCGATGCCTACAATTTGTCGATCAGGAAAACAACTTTGAATGATTTGCAGCGCCTTATCGTCTTTAACAGCCCTGAATGTTGGAACAACAACCTGGTTGTTGGCGATATAAAAATTAGCATAGGAAGCGGGCAACATTTGCTCCTCCCAAATCACAGGATCTGGCATGGGAAGCTCCACGATGTTCAATTGTTTTCCATTCAACAAACGCATTGACCTGAGCTGCGTCAGGTTATGTTGGAGCAAAGCATAGTTGTCGTCATTTGTATTTTCTTCAACCACAGCAATGACTGTATCCTCATTCACAAATCGAACAGTATCATCAATGTGCCCGTCAGTATCATCACCGATAATGCCTTCATCCACCCACAAAACCTGGTCTTGACCATAATAATCCATCAGGTATTGCTCGATTTGTGCCTGGCTCAGGTCTGGATTGCGGTTGGGATTCAATAAACAAGCCGTTGAAGTGATGACTGTTCCTGCACCATTGAAATCTACAGAACCTCCCTCCATGATGATTCCAGGGTTGAATACATGCAACCCGAGCTGCTTACCAATCAGGGTTGGAATAACATCATCAAGGTCATATGGAGGATACTTGTTTCCCCATGCATTATACTTCCAATCAACAATGGCCTTTTTATTGCTATCTGCCTTGTTCAACAGAAAAGCCGGGCCATGGTCCCTGCACCAGGCATCGTTGGTGGGATGAAGGAAAAATGCAACCTTGCTCATGTCTACTCCACCGGCCCCTAGCATTGCAGTGGCACGCTGTTGCATGGCCTCATCAACAACATTGATGTTAACGCCCTCAAACCTTGTCAAGGTTTTGATGAACGCAACATAGGATGGAAATATAGCATCAATCTTCCCTGGCCAAGAAGCCTCCTTGTGAGGCCAGCTCAACCAGGTTGCTTTATGTGGGGCAAATTCTGCGGGGAAATAGTAGCCTAGCGATTTGGGGGTCATGATGTGGGTTAGGGGTTAGGGGTGGAGGGGTTTAGGGGTTTAGGAAATTCAGACCTTACAGTACGTTTTATCTACCAATAATTGGCTGGCAAGCTCATGCCCTTCAACCTTCATCAATAAACCGCTTAACAATCTCTCCATAGCTGTCAATTCTTCTGTCGCGCATGAAGGGCCAGTGTGTTCTATAACTATCGGTTTTATCAAGATCAATTTCAGTCACAACCACTTCTTCATCATCGTGTGATGCTTTTGAGAGCAGGGTTCCAAATGGATTGGAAACAAAGGATCCGCCCCAGAATTTCATGGCACCGTCCTGCTCAAACCCTACCCTGTTCACACTGACCACATGTACGCCATTGGCAATGGCATGGCTGCGTTGGATGGTTTGCCAGGCATTGTATTGCTCAGTATTGGTGGCTTCATCCTGGGATGTTGCCCAACCGATGGCGGTTGGAAAGAAAAGAATTTCTGCACCCATCAAACTCGTCAGCCTGGCTGCTTCAGGATACCATTGGTCCCAACAAATCAGTACCCCAATCCTGGCAAACTTGGTTTCAAAAACCTTATAACCAAGGTCTCCTGGGGTAAAATAAAATTTTTCGTAGTAAGCAGGATCGTCTGGAATGTGCATCTTCCGGTATTTGCCCAGGTACATGCCGTCTGCATCAATCACAGCAGTGGTATTGTGATAAAGGCCTTGTGCGCGTTTTTCAAATAAGGATGCGATGATCACCACACCGGTTTCTTTGGCTACAGTGGAAAGCAGATCTGTTGTTCCACCAGGAATGGCTTCTGCCAATTTAAAATTTTCATAGTCTTCCACATCACAGAAATAAAGGGATGTGAACAATTCCTGAAGACAAACGATTTGAGCACCCTGAGCAGCGGCATTTCTGATGCCCGCAATGGCCTTGGAAATATTTTCCTGGGCATCAGCCGTGCAACCCATCTGAACAAGTCCAACATTGACTTTTGACATAATTCAACTTTGATTATTGATCAATTCTATTTTTCATCTCTCTTCACATCACCAATCGTCTCAACACTAAATATTCGTATCCCACCTATGTTTCATTAAGGACCAGATCTTGCAAACTTTTGATCCCAATGTTTTTCTGTGTTACAAAGCCTTCAGCAAATTTCACGCCGATGCGCTTGCCCATCAGCCTTGACCGGGAGACCAGGGCTTCCAGAAAATCTGGTGTTGAAATATAGGTCTGGGTTCCTTTGCTTGAATCGGGATTTGTATGAAACTGTGTTCCATAGGCCTTGATGGCTTCCATACGCTGTTCAAAAACATCGGTGATATCAACCACCAGATCCGGCTCATAAAAACGGTCCTGGATATAATGCAAAACATGCTTAGGCCTCCACCTTTTTTGGGGTGCTCCATTCTCATCGAAGGTTTCTATTTTAGTGAGCCCTGCAAGAAAGGCCGCAACCACCACCAACCTGCCTGCACGGCCATGGTCTGGATGCCTATCGTCTAAAATATTGGCTAAAATCACTTCAGGCTGGTATTTCCTGATGGCCCGAATCACCATCATTTGGTGCTCTTCATCATTTTTGAAAAACCCATCACGCATGCCCAGGTTCTCCCGAACAGACAATCCCATGATGGTTGCAGCAAGAGCAGCCTCTGCTGCACGGGTTTCAGCGGTACCGCGTGTACCCAGCTCTCCAGCGGTAAGATCGATTACGCCAGCAGCATTGCCCTTGCGCACTTCATTGATCAGGGTGCCGGAAGCACTCAGCTCCACATCGTCAGGATGAACGCCTATCGCCAATACAAAAAGTTTCATGTGCTGTTTTTACGCGGCAAAGATACAGAATCAGGAAGCATGTCCGTACATCCTGGCAACCTCCAGTACGATTTGTTCCATTTCAGCGTCCTCCCCTTTGGGATCATAATTCTGCTTGAGGCTGCCACCAAAGACCCAGGCAATCGTCTGCCAAAACTTAGCGGAAAAACCACCCTTATATTCCTTCACGAGCTCGTAACAGGTATTGTTGGTTTCACGGTTGATGAGTTTCATCAAAATCTTCCCCTGGTAAACAGAAAGATTGGTAAGGGGCTCAGTAAATTCTTTTTTCAACACTTTCTCCCTGGAGTTCAGGTATTGCTTGCGTTTCTTTTCATCAGCGATATGGGTCAGGCTGCTGTTTACATCATTGATGATGACACTGGCTTTTTTGGCATAAGGATAAGTAACATAAACGGCATTTCTCAACCTGGTCCATTCCCTGTTGGCCTTTCTTTGGGCATTGGACATCTTGCCCCAAACCATCACCATGTCCAACTGGGCATAGGTCATGGTGTCACCATCATAAACAATATAGGGCACCACAAGAGTATCATTCGGCCCATACCTTGATTGTCCCAATGATTCAAGGGAAAAGAATAGAAGCAATATGAGGATCAACTTGCGCACACCCGAATTTACTAAACTTATAGGAAAAAAGGTTAAAAGAGAATGAAGGGTGGAAAGGTTTAGAGGTGTAAAGGTTTAGATTTTAATTACCCTAAACCATTAAACCTCTAAACCCTTAAACCTCTAAACCTACCCCCCTAAACCCCTAAACCTCTAAACCCTTAAACCTACACAGCATAAAGCTTGCTCTTGAGCCTGAAATACATGCTGATCATGAAGCCAATCACCATGATCACCGTTCCCAGCCAAAGAAGGTTGATCCATGGGAAACGATATGCTTTGAGCGTAATATAGCGCATCACGGCATTGGACTCCTTAACCCCAAGCTCAACAGCACCTGAGGGCTGTTTATTCAGCGTCAATACCAGGTTCTGTTCCATGATGGTGTCTGTCTTTCCTGAAGCTCCTCCATCTTTAATGAAATAGGCGGGTGTTGCAGGAAACGTTCGGCCTTCCTTGGAATAAACCGTCAGCTCAGAAAGCCAGGCACTGTCTACCAATGGCAGTTCCTTGTTGTCATATTTGTTGGCTGCCAGCACACGGTCTACCACTATAAATCCATTCGAATAATACATCGTGTCTCCGGCATTCACTGGCTTGTAATTAAAGCTTGCAGTATCTTTTATGTTATCTGGATTCAGCCAAGAGGTGATGTAAACAAATACATCATTGGACAAATAGTGCCTAGATCCGGGGTTGGATGAAAGCTGTGTACCCTCCTCCCCTTTCATCAAAAATGCATTGGGCGTTACATCAAATTCCTCGGCAATGGTATTGTCTGTTGTGTCGGTTTTGATGAACTTAACCTTGAAAAAAACCTTGTTGTTCTTCGTCTCTGTAGAATCCCCCAGGTAGGTAACAGTATATTTGCCCATCGGGGTAGGGATGTTGTAGATGAGGGTGATGTTCTCAAGTGGATCTTCATCACGGCCTTTGGCATCTTTCAAGCCTGAAACAGCAATGCCCGTGCGGTTTTCAGAGATCAATTCCTTTTTGGCGGATGAAATCAAAATACCGACAAGCATCAAACCGAAACCAAAATGGGTGATGGATGAGCCGGCTGCTTTCATCTTCCATTTTAATACAACTATCAAATAGCTTGCATTGGCCACCACGGCATAAATGGCAGTCCACAGGGCAAGGTGGATGGCGGCAAGAAAGCCTGCGCCATAATTATCGTAATCAATCCCGCCAAAAATACTGACCAGGGCGGCCAATACCGCAGAGATGATGGTAGGGATCAACAACTTGGACCAAATGTATTTTCTTGTTGTGTCCTTGTATTTAAAATACTGTGTGATAGCGGTAAGGAGACCAATGATGATGGCCACCAAAATCATGATCCTGTTGTATACATATTCTACATCCTTTCCAATGGCCCAGCTTGTGCCAAACAATTTGTTGAAAAAGGGAAGAGAGGTTAATACGATGATGTAAAGGCCTGAAATCAACAACAACAAAGAGCCGACAAACATCCAGAACTCTCTTGAATTCATGCTTTCTTCCTTGACCACCACAGGAACATTTTTCCGGTCGCGGAAATAGAGGATCAATGGTAAAAGGATAAAAAACAATTGCATGATGATCAGGTGCCAATAGAGTGTACTGCCTTCTCCCGTAAAAGAGTGTACAGAAGTATCACCAAGCACCCCAGTGCGGGTCAGGAAAGTGGAGTACAATACCAGCAAAAATGAAAGGCAAATGAACAAATAACTGGCTTTCAAAGAATAGCCTGTACTTTGAAAAATCATGAGGGTATGTATTCCAGCCACGAGCAAGAGCCAAGGAACCATGGAGGCATTTTCAACCGGATCCCAGGCCCAATATCCCCCAAAAGTCAAAGACTCGTAGGCCCAAGCTGCGCCCATCATGATTCCCAATCCAAGAATGCCGGCACAGAACAATGCCCATGGCATGGCAGGTCTTACCCATCCTGCATGGTCTTTTTTCCAAAGCCCTGCCACTGCAAAAGCATAGGGAACAACGGAAGAGGCAAAGCCAAGGAACAACACTGGAGGATGAATGACCATCCAATAATTTTGCAGGAGAATGTTCAAGCCGTTTCCATCAGTAAGGTATTTGGCCAGGTAGTCGGCATCCTGGAAAATGGGGGCATCCGGAAACTCATTGCGCATCAATACAAACGGATTGGTTCCGATGCGGATGTCAAAGAAATAAATGCCCATCAGAAAGCTGGCCAAAAACAACTGGACCATGCTCATCACCGTCATAACTGGAAACTCCCATTTCTTGGACCACCTGATCAACGCCAGACCAAGCATTGCATTCCAGAATCCCCAAAGCATAAAGCTTCCCTCCTGTCCTTCCCAGAAACAACTCAGGAGATATTGCATGTCCAGGCTTCGCTTGGAGTGCTGGTGTGCATATTTATATTCGAAATAATGGTTATAGATGATCAGGTAAAGGGTCAGGAACAAGCCAATTACTGCAACAACATTGGTAAAAAAAGAAATTCTTGCCAGCCTCTGCCAGGAACGCTCCTCCAGCATATCCTTGGTGCCTGCAGCCTTACAATTGGCATAGGCTGCAACAAGGGCGGAACAAAATGCAAGCAGTGTAAGAAAGTAACCAATCTGTCCTATGAGCAAATGCTCCCCGTTAAATTTGATCATGTTGTGTGAATGTTTTGTTGCACTATTCCGTTGCCTTCATCGGTGTTTCAGTAGTCATACGAGGCGCACCTGGGCCTTTTTCATCCGTGTATTTTGAAGGACATTTGAGGATGATCTCCTGGCATTCAAAGGTCTCTCCTACCATGGATCCTTTCATCACCACACGCTGGCTTTTTTCAAAATCAGTGGGTTTTGCGTTCTTGTACACCACTTTGGTAGAAGCCCCCAAAGAGTCAATGGCCGTAAAGGCAAGGTAGTTGGGGTCTT
>CANEWJ010000105.1 GCA_947442625.1 Chitinophagaceae bacterium | reverse complement strand
GGCCACCATGGTGGGTAATTTTAATGATGGTAGTGTTGCCGGCAAGATTCAGTTTGGTTCTGGCTGGTGGTTCCTTGACCAAAAAGATGGCATCATCAAACAATTGAATGCCCTCAGCAACATGGGACTCCTAAGTCGTTTTGTGGGAATGCTCACAGATTCAAGAAGTTTCTTATCTTTCCCAAGACATGAGTATTTCAGACGAATACTGTGTGATCTGATTGGCACAGAAGTGGAAGAAGGCGAATTGCCCAACGACATCGAATGGCTGGGTAAGATGGTACAGGACATCTGTTATAACAACAATGTCAATTATTTCAATTGGAAACCTTAACTGACAACAACCCAACGATTATGTCATCTACAACAAAACCAGGAGGCTACAGGTGGACCATCTGTGCTTTGCTTTTCTTTGCAACCACAATCAACTATCTGGACAGGCAGGTACTCAGCTTGTTGAAACCCATGCTGGAAGATGAGTTTGGCTGGACCAACAGTCAGTATGCCAACATTGCTTCCGCCTTCCAGTTTACTTACGCGATATGTCTTCTTTTTGCAGGAAGAATTATCGATAAGCTTGGCACAAAGAAAGGTTATGCATGGGCCATCATCCTTTGGTCTATTGGTGCGATTGTACATGCATTGGCCATCCCTATCGGAGAAGTATTGATTTCATCATTGGGATGGATTGGATTGGCTGCAGTACCGGTTTCGGTGGTGGGTTTCATTTTTTCAAGGGCTGTTTTGGCCGTTGGAGAAGCAGGGAACTTTCCTGCAGCCATCAAGGCAACTGCAGAATATTTCCCCAAAAAAGAAAGGTCTTTTGCCACTGGAATTTTTAATTCAGGAACCAATATCGGCGCCATTCTTGCTCCGCTCAGTGTGCCCTGGATTGCTACCAATTATGGATGGGAAACGGCATTCATTGTGATTGGAGCCATCGGTTTCCTTTGGTTGATTTTTTGGTACATGTATTATGAGCCACCCCATCTTCAAAAGAGAATGGGAGAAGCAGAAAGAGCATATATCCTTGCTTCAGATGCTGCTGAGGTTGCCCAACAGTCAGCCACAAGCAGCCAAAAAGTGAAATGGTCAAGTCTTTTCAGATACAAACAAACCTGGGCTTTTTCTATCGGTAAGTTCCTGACAGATGGCGTTTGGTGGTTTTTCTTGTTTTGGCTGCCCGCTTATTTGAAAGACCAGTACGGGATGACAGGTACAGAAATTATTTTGCCGCTGGTAGTGCTTTACAGCCTGACCATGGTGGGCAGCATAGGCGGGGGGTGGTTCCCAGTTTATTTCATCAATAAAGGATACAATGCTTATGACGGAAGATTGAGGGCAATGTTTGTGATTGCCTTGATTCCACTGGTTGTTTTGGCTGCCCAGCCCCTAGGAGGCATCAGCTTCTGGATGCCAGTCATCCTGATTGGCATAGGCGCATCTGCCCACCAGGCCTGGAGTGCCAATATCTTTACCACCGTCTCGGACATGTTCCCTCAGAAAGCCATTGGCTCTGTGGTGGGCATTGGAGGCATGGCTGGAGGAATTGGCGGCGTGATCGTTACCAAAGTAGGCGGTGCCTTGTTTGATCATTACAAAGCATTGGGACATATTGAAACCGGCTATACCATCATGTTTACTTTTTGTGCAACTGCCTACCTGGTTGCCTGGGTCATCATGAAATCATTGGTACCCAAGTTCAAGTTGATTACCGACCTCTAATTGGTTTGAACAACCGATTGCACAGATTTGCTTGATTGATAGTCAAATACAATGAAATTTCATGTTCATTGTATATCTTTAGAATCAATCAACATTCTTTCGCATGAACTCCCTTCATCCCAAAGGCAGGAGAAAATTTCTCCTCAACAGCGCCGCCGCTGCAGCAGGTTTTTTTATTGTGCCACGCCATGTGCTTGGCAAGGGTTTTATCCCCCCAAGTGATCAACTCACCAAGGGCATTATTGGTGTGGGGGGCATGGGGCGCAACCACATTGAATATGCAGGAACACGCGTTGTTGCTGTTTGTGATGTAGAAAAAAGAAACCTTCTGGCTGCCGAAAAAAGGGTGGGAGGAACCATCAAAAAATTTCATGACCACCGCGAACTGATTGCGCTTCCTGAGGTGGATATTGTTCATATCGCCACGCCTCCGCACTGGCATGGTATCATGGCCATTGAAGCGGCAAAAGCCGGCAAAGACATCTGGTGCGAAAAGCCCATGACCCGTACCATCGGTGAGGGCAAGCGCGTAGTAGAAGCGGTGAAGCAATATGGCAGGATGTTCAGGCTCAATACTTGGTTTCGCTTTGAAGAGAATTTCTACGGGATGAACACCACTGTAAAACCCCTGAAAAAACTGGTGGAGTCAGGATTGCTGGGATGGCCCCTCACCGTAACGGTAGGCAAGCAAACCGGCTTTGATTGGAAATTCTATTGGATAGGCAAAACAGCCTTGCCAGAACAAAAAGTTCCAGATACACTCGACTATGATCGCTGGCTGGGTCCTGCACCTTACAAGCCATACCATGAGCACCGCACCAATCCAACCTTCCGGGGATACTGGGATTATGACGGCGGTGGATTGGGCGACATGGGCCAACATTATTTGGACCCCATCCAGTACTTCCTTGGCAAAGATGAAACCAGCCCTGTTTTGGTGGAAGTGGATGCAGAGCAGCAACATCCCGATGCCTGTGGAACCTTTAGGAAGATTACTTATACCTATGAGGACGGATGCAAGATCATCCTGGATGGAGAAGGTACTGGTCCTACGGTCCCTTACATCGAAGGGCCAAAAGGCAAATTGTTCAACGGATTTAAATCAGATATTCCCAACCTTAAAGAAAAAATTGCCCTGATGCCAGATCCGGCTCCACAGGTAACCAACTTTCTTGATTCGGTCAGGTACAGAACACCGTTTGCACTCAATGAATCCAACGGGCACCGTTCTTGCACCATCATCAATATTGGAAAGATTGCCTTACAACTGGGTCGCACCCTGCGTTTTGATCCTGTTGCACAGGTTTTCATCAATGACGATGAGGCCAACAGGATGATCAACCCTCCCATGCGCGCACCTTGGAACATTTAATCTTCAACCGAACATTCATGAAAAAGTCATTCATATCCCTTTTACTTCTTGTTGCATCTGTCTGCCTCCAGGCACAAGACAATGCGTCCAAAACAATCGCCGCATTTCCCTACCAAAAATCTGCTGAGGCAAAACCTGCATTGGCTTCCATGGCGTCATGGGGGAAATCATCCTGGAAGGAATTGTTCACCATGCTGGACGATGATTCTTTGAAACTCAACGCCACTTATACATTGGATGCCTACACGCACCATGTTGCGTTGGATCCATCGATGAAGAAAAAAACTGCTTCTTTGCTCCATGCAGGTTTGTCAATGGTAAAGTCTCGCTATGCCAAAGACTTCTTGATCCAGGAACTGGGTTTGTTGGGGGATCAGACATCCATCAAGCCATTGTCCAAGTTGTTGAAGGATGAGGTCTATTGTGGAGCTGCTGCAAGGGCATTGGCCACCTTTAAGACGGAGGCCGCAACGGCTGCCCTGAGCAAGGCCCTTTCATCATCAAAGGCGCCATTTACCCAACACATTCAGGCCGCCATTGACAATGCCAATTTCAAGTTGCCAATAACCATGACTGCACTGCAGCCGGCCACTTCTACAAAAAACAAAACCCAGCAATTGCTTGACCTCCAAGAACAGATGGCTGCTGCAAAAAATCCTGTTCAACAAAGGAATATCCTTTCAAAAGCAGATCACCTCGATGGATTGGGCACTTTGATGTTTGCCGGCAGTTTTTTGTCGGATAAAAACTTGCAAAAACAAGCAGCCCTTATAGCAGCCCGCATAGCACTTAACAATAAATCAATTGCTGGAAAAGCAGTAAGGGAAGTATTGGAGAAAGCCTTGCCCCTGGTCAGTGGAACAGACAGTGCCATCCTGGTGAACAAACTGCGTGCACACCTCAATGCCATGCCTTATGACCATGGATTTGTTTCCCTCTTCAACGGAAAAGACCTGACGGGTTGGAAAGGCCTTGTGGGCAATCCTGTTTCCAGGGCTAAAATGACAGAACAAGAATTGTTGTTGGCGGAAGCTGCAGCCAGTACCAAGGCCCAGCAGGATTGGGTGGTAAAAGATGGCTTGCTGATTTTTACCGGCCATGGCGATAACCTTTGCACGGTTAAAAAATATGGTGACTTTGAAATGTATGTAGACTGGAAGATTACCGCGAAAGGCGATGCCGGCATATACCTCCGGGGCAGCCCCCAGGTCCAGATCTGGGATACATCCAGAAGGGAAGTGGGTGCCCAGGTAGGTTCGGGTGGCTTGTACAACAACCAGAAAAACCAGAAAATACCCCTTTCAGTAGCAGACAATAAAGTTGGCGAATGGAATACCTTTCACATCACCATGATTGGTGAGAAGGTCAGTGTTGAGTTGAATGGTGTTTTGGTGACAGACAATGTGGTCTTGGAAAATTATTGGGACAGGAAAATTCCGATTTTTATCAAGGAGCAGATTGAGTTACAAGCCCACGGCACCTATGTGGCCTATCGAAATATTTATGTGAGGGAAATTCCCGGAAACCTTATATCCGCTTTAAGTGAAGAGGAAAAGCAACAGGGTTTTGACATGTTGTTTGATGGCACCAATCTTGATAAATGGATTGGCAATAAAACAGGATACCTTGTTGAAAATGGCAGCATGGTTGTCAATCCGGCCGGCGGAAGTGGCGGAAATCTTTATACGGCCAAGGAATATGGTGATTTTGAATACAGGTTTGAATTTCAGTTGACTCCGGGTGCCAACAATGGCTTGGGCATCCGTACGCCAACTGAAGGCGATGCTGCCTATGTAGGGATGGAATTGCAAATCCTGGACAACGAAGCAGACATCTACAAAAACCTTCAGGCATACCAGTACCACGGGTCTGTGTACGGTGTCATCCCTGCCCGCAGGGGATTTCTCAAGCCTACCGGTGAGTGGAATGAACAAGTAGTTGTTGCCAAAGGGTCAAAAATAAAGGTCATCCTCAATGGACAGGTGATCATGGATGGAGACATCAAGGAAGTGTCTAAAAACGGAACTGCAGATCACAAAGATCATCCGGGGCTCCACAATCCCAAGGGCCATATTGGTTTTCTCGGCCATGGGTCTGTGGTGAGGTTCAGGAATATCAGGGTGAAGGGTTGAGGCGTGTAGAGGTGGAAGGGTGTAGGGGTTGAGAGGTTTAGAGGTGTAGAGGTTTAGAGAGGTTGAGAGAGGTTGAACTTGTCTGCAGGGGCTGGGATGATTTAAGTTGTTAAGAAGATTCAACTTTTAACGCTATAAAAGTTCATAAAATTTCATCAAATGAGAACGCTTATTCTTTGCTCCCTGTTGGTTCTTAACCTGTCTGTTGTATTTTCTCAAAAGATCACAGGTGCATGGACAAGAAATCTGGACACCGCAGTGCAGTACCTGACGGTGGTTGACAATTATTTTGCTGTCGCAACTTTCAACCTTGATGGGAAAAAATTCATCAGTACCCTTGGTGGAACCGCCATGGTTGAAAAAGGAAAAATGTTGGGTACCATTGAATTCAATACCGTTGATCGGGCAGCGGTGAAGGCAAGGTATAGTTATGAAATAAAGCTCAAGGAAAATACCCTTGTGCTTCCACTGGAGGGCAATTCAAAAAAATGGCAGAAAGTTGATGAAGCCAATGAATCACTTGCTGGAAACTGGAGAATAACCGGAAGAGAGCAGGCAGGCACGATGACAACCATCAAACCAGCTGCCCGAAAGACCATCAAAATACTTTCTGGAACCAGGTTTCAGTGGGCTGCCATCAACATGGAAACAGGAGAATTCTTTGGAACTGGTGGTGGACAGTATAGTTTTAAGGATGGAACCTATACTGAGCATATTGAGTTCTTCTCTCGCGATGCAACCCGTGTTGGGGCATCACTCAGCTTTAAGGCCGAAATCAACAATGGTGAATGGCACCATTCCGGCCTGAGTTCCAAAGGTGAAAAAATCCACGAGGTTTGGAGCAGGAAGTGAGGTTTAATGGTTTAGGAATTAAAATCTAAACCCCTAAACCCTTCCACCTCTAAACCCCTACACCTTTCCACCTCTAAACCCCTAAACCCTTCCACCCCTACACCCCTAAACCCAACTCCTTCAACTGACTATCGTCAATCGTGGATGGAGCGTCAAGCATGACATCTCTTCCTGAATTGTTCTTGGGGAATGCAATAAAGTCGCGGATGCTTTCACTGCCGCCAAGGATGGAACAGAGCCTGTCAAATCCAAAAGCAATGCCACCATGTGGAGGAGCACCGTATTCAAAAGCGCCCAGCAGGAAGCCAAACTTGTGCAGGGCTTCTTCCTCACTCATGCCAAGGGCAGCAAACATTTTTTCTTGCAATTCGCGCTGGAAGATCCTGATGGATCCGCCGCCAATCTCATTGCCATTCAATACCATGTCGTAGGCATTGGCCTTGATCTGTGCATAAGGATGCGAAAGATAATTGGCTGCATCATGGATCACAGGATCGTTGTCAATCATGGTCTGGATCTGTGATGGTTTGGGGGAAGTGAACGGATGATGCCTGGCTACCCAGCGGTTCTCTTCTTCTGCATATTCAAACAAGGGGAAGTCGAGTACCCAAAGCAATTTAAATTCATCTTCCTTGCGCAAACCCAGTTGCTTGCCCATTTCAAGCCTCAGTTCACTGGTGGCCTTGCGGGTCCTTTCCTCGGCGCCGGCCAGGATAAGGATGATGTCGCCTTTGTTGGCGCCCGAAGCGTCTGCAATGGCCTTTAAACGGTCTTCAGTGTAGAACTTGTCAATGCTGCTCTTCAGGGTTCCATCCTCATTGTACCTGATATAGGCCAATCCCTTCATGCCAATCTGAGGGCGCTTGACCCACTCCGTCAATTCATCCAGCTGTTTTCTCGTAAAGGCAGCTCCACCGGGTACTGCAATGGCCATCACGGATTCAGCAGCATCAAAAACAACAAATCCAGCATCATTGATCAGGGTTGAGTGATCCTCCTTGTTGAAAAACACCGTTGATGGTTTTTTCAGGGTGCAGATCTTCATGCCAAAACGGATATCAGGCTTGTCGTTGCCGAACTGCCACATGGCATCTTCCCAGGTCATGCGCTCCACTATATCGGTATAATCAATGTTCTTTACATCCTTGAAAATGCGCTTGATCAGGGTCTCGAACATGTTGAGGATATCCTCCTGTTCCACAAAAGCCATTTCACAGTCAATTTGTGTGAATTCCGGCTGCCTGTCAGCCCTCAAGTCCTCATCCCTGAAGCATTTTACGATCTGGTAATAACGGTCATAGCCACTCACCATCAGGAGTTGCTTGAAGGTCTGTGGTGATTGGGGAAGGGCATAGAACTGCCCCTGGTTCATTCTGGAAGGAACCACAAAATCCCTTGCCCCTTCTGGCGTAGACTTGATCAGGAAAGGGGTTTCTATGTCCATGAATGCATTTTCATGCAGGAAATTTCTTGCAGAACGGTTGACGGCATAACGGAGTTCCAAATTCCTTTTTACAGCATTCCTGCGAAGGTCAAGGTACCTGTATTTCATCCGAATATCATCACCGCCATCGGTATCATCCTGGATGGTAAAAGGTGGAACGGCTGATTTATTTAAAATGGAAAATTCGCTGACTTCCAACTCAATTTCACCGGTTGGGATGATGAGGTTCTTGTTGCTTCTCTCTATCACCTTGCCCTTGGCCTGCAAAACAAATTCCCTGCCCAAGGGATTTTCGTCCAACTGCTGGTTGAATCCTTCATTGAAAACCAATTGGGTGATGCCGTAGCGATCACGAAGGTCTACAAAGGTGATGGCGCCAAATTTCCTTACCGTCTGCACCCATCCTGCCAGCGTAATGGATGAACCTGCGTGCTCGAGCCTGAGTTCTCCACATGTATGCGATCTGAACATATTGATTGATTTGTTGAGGCCTTGATTAAGGGCTCAAAGATACTTCAAGGACTGCATTTTTGGCCAGATTAGTTGCGGCCTTTGGCTTCCATTTCCTGGATGACCTTTTTTGTCTGTTGCTGAACCTGTTCTTCCAGCCCTGGTTTATGCATGTACACCAGGTAATAATATCCTAGGATCAACAAACCAATGCCAAAAGGCAGGACAGAGAATTCCCTCAACCCATAGGGTCCGATGAGGTTGGCATCCCAGCCAAAAAACTCGCCGATCATCCACGTACAGTTGGCCGTGATCCAAAAATTAATGGCAAGGTTGTGCAGCAGCTCTCCTGTGATTTTTCTGGTCTGGTAGGTGATCAACATGGCCACCAGCATGGTAGGGATGATCATGATCAAAGCAGGAATCTTGAGGTTCAAAGCCCAGCAGGCATCCTTGATCAGCCATAGTAGAATATGGAGGTTCTCAACCCTTCTGAATGTATAAGGAATATGATATAGGGGAGGCTTGCTCATGGTCGTCGGAAAATTATTTTCCTGCCATTGCTGCTGCCATGGTCTTGCCAATGTCAGCAGGGCTGTCTACCACATGGATGCCACACTCGCGCATGATTTTCATTTTGGCTTCAGCAGTATCATCAGAACCGCCTATGATGGCACCTGCATGGCCCATTCTTCTGCCGGGAGGTGCAGTTTGGCCTGCGATAAATCCAACAACAGGCTTTGTGCCATGTTCTTTGATCCAGCGTGCCGCTTCAGCTTCCATGCCACCGCCAATTTCTCCGATCATGACAATGCCATGGGTTTCAGGATCGTTCATGAGCAACTCAACAGCATCGCGTGTCGGGGTTCCAATGATGGGGTCGCCACCAATTCCTATGGCTGTAGTTACGCCAAGACCTGCCTTAGCGATCTGGTCTGCCGCTTCGTATGTGAGGGTACCTGATTTAGAGACGATACCTATATTGCCTTTTTTGAAGATGAAGCCAGGCATGATACCCACCTTGCATTCATCCGCTGTAATAACACCCGGACAGTTTGGCCCAATCAGCCTTGTTGTTTTGCCCTGGAGATAATTCTTTACCTTGACCATGTCCTGCACCGGAATGCCTTCTGTGATACAAACCACCAGGGATATTCCTGCTTCTGCAGCTTCCATGATGGCATCTCCGGCAAATGCTGGAGGTACAAAAATGATGCTTACATCAGCTCCAGTTTGTTGAACAGCGTCTGCAACAGTATTGAAAACTGGCCTGTCGAGATGGGAGCTTCCTCCTTTGCCAGGGGTAACGCCACCTACAACCTGGGTGCCGTATTCAATCATTTGTGTTGCATGAAAAGTGCCTTCAGTACCGGTAAAACCCTGTACAATGATCTTGGATGACTTGTTCACTAAAACTGACATGGTAAAGATGTTTATTTTGGTGGGGCGAAGATAATAAAAAGAGGCGATGGAGCAGGTGC
>CANEWJ010000104.1 GCA_947442625.1 Chitinophagaceae bacterium | reverse complement strand
CCGCTGGTTTTGTGCTCTGTGCACTCCAATATCACCTGAACCCTGTTACCTTTCTTAGCCATTGCTTTGGTTTATTACGATGATTAAATGCTAACGCCTGAAGCCCTCAATTCTTTTACCACACTGTACAGACCATTCTTGTTGATGGTGCGGATTGCATCTGAAGAAAGCTTCAATGTAACCCATTTGTCTTCTTCTGCGAGGAAGAAACGCTTGGTCTGAAGGTTAGGAAGAAAACGACGCTTGGTCTTAATATTGGAATGGGAAACCTTGTTTCCTGTGATCGGGCGCTTTCCTGTAACCTGACATACTCGTGCCATAAACTAATTTTTTAGGGAGTGCAAATGTAGCGATAAAATGCAAATGAACAAAATAAAAATTCAACCCCTTCAACAATTAAATGTCAATCGCCTCACCATAAGCAGCAGCTACCGCTTCTTTCACAGCCTCACTCATGGTAGGATGTGGATGTATGGCATTGAGGATTTCATGGTGGGTGGTTTCGAGCTTGCGGGCGACAACTACTTCAGCAATCATCTCCGTTACACCGGCGCCAATCATGTGGGCTCCAAGGAACTCGCCGTACTTGGCATCGAAAATTACTTTCACAAATCCGTCAGTATTGCCTGAGGCACTGGCCTTTCCGCTGGCCATGAAAGGAAATTTACCCACTTTTACTTCATATCCTGCATCCTTAGCCGCTTTTTCAGTGAATCCAACAGAGGCGATTTCTGGGGAGCAGTACGTACAGCCAGGAATATTGTTGTAATCGATGGCATCTGGCTTGTGGCTGCATTTCTTCTCCAGGTACCCAATGCTTTCAGCTGCATTGATGCCTTCCTTGCCTGCAACATGTGCCAGGGCTTGGCCAGGAGAACAGTCTCCGATCGCATAAATACCTGCTACAGATGTTTGCTGGCCTTTGTCTACCACGACCCTGCCCTTCTCAACCTTGATCCCGTTTTCTTCCAAACCGATGTTTTCAATATTGGGAGCAATACCCACGGCACTCAACAAGATTTCAGCTTCTATGACAGATTCTCCTGCAGCACTCTTCACGGTGGCCTTCACGCCTGCGCCTGAGGTATCCACTTTGATGACTTCACTGGAAGTAAGCACGGTTACCCCTTTTTTCTTCAGTTGCTTTTCGAGTTCCTTGCTGATGTCTGCATCCTCTACAGGAACAATGCGGTCCATGAACTCAACCACGGTCACTTTGGTGCCCATGGTATTGTAGAAATCTGCAAACTCAACACCAATGGCACCACTGCCCACCACAATCATGGATTTGGGTTGCTGTGGAAGCACCATTGCTTCGCGATAGCCAATGATTTTTTTGCCATCCTGTGGAAGATTGGGCAGTTGACGGGTTCTGGCACCCGTTGCAATGATGATGTATTTGCCTTCAACCATTTGTTTTTTTCCGTCTGCAGCAGTCACTTCAACCTTTCCTTTGCCTGCAATCTTGCCATACCCCATGACCACGTCAATCTTGTTCTTTTTCAGGAGAAACTGAACGCCCTTGCTCATCTTATCTGCTACGCCACGGCTTCTTTTGACCACAGCCTCAAAATCATGTTCAACACCAGTACTCTTGATGCCATAATCAGCACTGTGCTTCATGTACTCATATACCTGTGCACTTTTCAACAAGGCTTTGGTAGGGATACAACCCCAATTGAGGCAAACACCACCAAGACTTTCCTTTTCGATAATCGCCACTTTGAAGCCAAGCTGAGAAGCCCTGATCGCCGCGGGATAGCCGCCAGGACCACTACCTAATACTAGAACATCGTATGCCATGAGATATTTTTTTAAATTCAGAGGCAAAATTAGCGATTTATTTCTTTTTGATGACCACAACAGTTGGAACAATCCTTTCCACGCCATTATCTCCAGGCCTTACCGTTTGACGGTTGTTCACGATAAAGCCGGTAGAGCCCCCACCATCAAGATTGATGGCATCTCTACACCCCAGGTCTTTGAGCATTTTCGCCAAATCGGCCAAATTGATTCCCGGATAACCGCCACTGGGATTATCCCCTTCAATGGCCAATAGCAATACCAGCCCTCCAGTGGTGGCACCAATGGCAGACCTTGGCCTTGAGGTGGTATTGTTGATATCAATCAACTCTTCCTTGTCAGTTATACTGTTTGTACCTGCCTTGAGCAACATGGGCGAGCCGCCGATGGCTGAACTTACCTGCCATTCTGTTCCGCCGGCAGGAAAATTTTCATCAGGTTGCTGCTTGGGCTGGGTACCGACAAGATTGGCACTGGGCAGTGGATATTGGAATACCTTATCATTCCCTGTTCCAACATGGTAAATCCATGCAACTGATGGATCCCCAGCTGTGTTAATACCAAATGCCGCACGGGTAGGATAATAAGGGGTACTCAACCCATTGTAAGTACGGCTTACTGATTTGATATTGGCTGCCAATACGCTGTTGTTGTATTTGACAAGGCTGTACGACTGATTGCCCCCAAAAAATCCACCATTGATGCAGGCATAAACGACGCCCTGCTCCTGAGCATAAAAATCGGAAGGCTTTTTTGCAGTTGCAGACAATACAGGTTTGAATTCAATGGCACTGTTCTTTGGATTGAATGCAACAGCAAAAGCTTTTACCTTGGCACCTTGCACCAGCGAATCAAACTCATACGCCTCAACGGCATCTGGGAAGCCATTGGAAAGGTTGACAGAGAATTTCCAACCCGAAGGCAGGGTCATCAATTTGGCTGCTGTTTTAACCACAGGAGGGGTAACAGGTGGTACAGGTGTTACCGGAATGGTATCACTTTTCTTGGAGCATGAAATCAGCAGCAAACAAATCAGGAGCCTATACATAACGTCTGGATTTTATCAATTAATAAATCAATACAGCCATCAATCAATCTTGAATGATGGTACCTTGTTCAAGGTTTCATAATAAAAGAAAACTTCGCCCTCAAAACCATATTTCCTGTTCAAGGAAATCATCTGCTTCATCATTTCTGGGCTGGCCTGGTAACCATCCCCAAGAGAAGTGAGGATTCCGGGGTAAACCTTTTTCAACAAGTTTGGTGGAACCTGAGTAGAAAGCGCTTTGAGAATCTTCTCATAATCAGCCAACTTGTACCGGTAGAGCTGGGGTATGACAAAATCAGCATAACCGCCCATTAGCCAAGTGGGCCAATCCTGCAAATACTGCTCTTTTGACCATGGATAAATGCTGGGAGCCCATGAAACGATACAAGCAGGCCGTTGATGCTTGACGGCTTCATAAAGAGATTTGCAAAACAGGCTGAGCTTGTCTGCCTTCCACTGAAGAAACGTCTCATCTTTAGGATTATCAAAGGGCAGGCCAAGTTGTTTTTCGCTTTTGTACAGTGCCGCGGTATATGCATCAAATCCGCCTTCAGCAGGCATTGCGGGCAATCGGTCATCACCCTGAACGCCATCGATGTCATAATGCTTTACCACTTCCAATACCAGCTCCCGCATCAGGCGCTGCGGTCCAGGATGCAGGGCATTCCACCAATAAAAACCATTTTTCTGCAAGAGCTCTCCTTTGTTGTTCCTGCCCAACCATGCTGGATAGCGCTTGAACCAAGACGAACTTGTATCCTTGTAACCATAGGAAAATCCAAACTCAAACCAGGCATGTACTTTTATGCCCTGCTTGTGAGCCTCTTCAATCATCTCTTGCAAAGGATCACGGCCAGGGTAATGATCATCCTGCTTCACGCCAATGTATTTCTGCAACACCTTGCTGGGATAGATGGTAACCCCTCTGTTCCAAACCACCACAAACAAATGATTCAAACCGGCAGCTTTGCTTTGGTTAACCACTTTTTTGATGTTTTCCCTGGAGTGCAATGCTTCACTGGCAACATTGGTTACCCAAGTACCACGCACAGGACTTTCCTGGGCGTAGGTGAGTATACAAATGCAAAGTCCTGCAAATACGGTGAATAGTTTTCCCATGTTCAACGATTGATGAATTCCATGTACCGGTTATACAAATGATGTGCTTGAACATAGGCAGATTGAGGACTCATGAAATGAGAGAACTCAAAGGTAATGGCCTCCTCATATCCTGCTCTTGCAGCAGCCTCCAGCTTCAGTTGTAGCTTTTCAAATTTTATCGGGAAAAATTTAATGGGCATGTCCCTGTCAAAACTCTCTGTATTGGTCCATGCCTTCATGCCATACTTTTCAGCCAACCGCTTGTTCACTTCGAGGTAATCCTGCAAGTCTGATAACTCAACATGTCCATCCTGGAAAGCAACAACATCAACTTGCTGGTGGATGCCTGCAAAAATTTCATCCCATTCTTGTTCATGCTGCAACAGTGATACAACCTGGTCTTTCTTCAACACTGCAGATGCAGCAGCAACAGCTTTGGGGCCATCAATCCAAGGCGAAATCAGTGTTTGCAATCCACCGCTCATGTCCTTGCACAATTGACCAAGTGTACTGAACGCAGCAATGGCGCCTTTTGTTTTTCGGCTGATTTCCATGCTCAGGTACCAGCCCTTGAACGAGGGATGATGGCCATACTTTCTCCAAACCTCCTCTACCACAAATTGATTGGCCTCAATCTCATGAGACATGTCGTTGGTATCCCAATAAATACCACTGTCATAGAGGCCAAAATAAAATTGCATACCATGTTTATCGGCAAGAGTAAGAAACAGTTCTACCAGATCAACAGGAGGCGCAAAACAATTGTATTTGTTGATCAGGTAGGCAGAAGGATAAGTGATGAATTTCCTGTATCCAGACCGGATGAGAATAACGGTATTGATACCCGCACGCTTCATGTGCTCAAAGTCCTTGTCCCACTCTTTTTCACCCCAGTTTTGGTGTGGGATATCGTGGCTTATTTCATCCAAAAATGTGCCTGTAATCTGCATTTAGTTTTCCAGTTTATTCCACCAATATTTTTTCAACAACCAGCTGCTCACAAAGAAAAGCATGGTCCATATAGCCAACTGTTGTTGATCCCTGATCATAAAATAAATAGGGATAACAACCTGTGCCATCTGCCATACCATCCCAACCAATACGTTGAAAGCATCTCTTCCCAATGAATTGTTGGGAATAAACTCCGGATCTTCCCGCATGACCATTTGTTTGATTGGCCCCCAAAAACCCCAGGGATTGGTTTTTTTATAGAAGTTTTTTACATCCTCAATATTTTCAAGTGGCAAGAGATACGTACCCACGATACACCCGATCATGGAAAACAAGAGCACCAGCGGGAAAAGATAAATATCAGGAACGACTCCTTCAATGCCTACAAAATCTAACAGGGGTTGCTTGAAAAAGAGGATGCAGGTGCTGATGATCAGGCCTGCCAACATTCCGCCGAAATAGCCATATCCAGTGAATCTCCACCAAATCCATTTCAACATATTGGAAGCGGCATATCCACCATACAATGCAGATGTGATCCAAAGGGTCAGTGTATTCAGAGAAGCGGCATTGAATCCAAAAACAATGCCTACGGCCACCAACAAAATGGACGACAACAAACTATAGCGTATCAGTTTTTGTGAAGATGCATTGGGATTGACGTATTTCTTGTAAATATCGTTGACAATATAGGCAGGAGCCGCATTGACCACGGCAGAAAAAGTGCCCATGAAGGCCGCCAATAACCCTGCAATCAGCACGCCCTTGAAACCAATGGGTACAAACTTATTGATGGCCAGGGGCAGCACTTTTTCGAAATCAATATTGGCCCCCATTCCTACAATCTCAGGCTTGAGGTAAACCAAACCCAACACCGCAAAAGCAGCCACCATCAGGTATCGGGGCATGTACATCACCAATATTGTGCTCATGCTCATTTTGGCAGCATCAGCAGCAGTGCGGGTGCTCAAAACCCTTTGCATATCATAACTGGGAACAGGGCCTGCAAGTGAGGCAAAAACACCCTTGAACAACATCATCATGAACAAGGCCCCAAACAATCCAAAACCATCACCATCAATTTTATCATTCACAAGAGGGTATGGTGTAGAAGACCAATCCAGTCCAAGATCCATGCCAAACCAGAGGTTTCCCCAGCCATTGGGAACGGCTTCAGCAATTTGTGCTGGTGTAACCGCTGTATAGGCGATATAGCCAATGACAAAACAGCTGATGGTCATGATGAAAAACTGCAAGATTTCTGTTGCCACAACGCTGTACATGCCACCCTTAACGGTGTAAATTGTGGTAATACCACATATCAACAATGCATAGGATTGCTCGTTGGAAATCAGGAATGAACCGATGTGAAAAGAAAGGTCATAAGGCAGAATTGATGTACAAAACTTACCAATTCCTTCAAAGAAATAAGCCATGAAGCCGATCACACTTACCAATGCAAAAACCACAATGATGATATAAGAGAGCTTGGCACCTTTGCCTTCACCAAAGCGGAAACTGATCCATTGTGCGCCGGTCATGGCATTGCTCCTGCGCATCCAGGCAGCAAGAAACACAAAAACAAAAACCTGGTTCCATACAGGCCAGAGCCAGGGAATCCAGGCACTTTTGAGCCCGTATACAAACAAGATCATGACGGTCCACATGGTACCACTGATGTCCCACATGCCTGAGGCATTGGAAAGTCCGAGCATGTACCATTTCATAGTATTGCCTCCAAGAAAATAGGATGCCAGGTCTTTTGAAGCCCGTTTAGACAAATAAAATCCCAAAAAAAGTGTCATGACCAAGTAGGCCATGATGATCAGTAAGTCAATCCAATGCAGTTGCATGCGTCAAGTTAATTCTTTTCTTATAAATTTTATAAACCCAATTCAATTTATTAATTATTTTTAAAAACAAATACAACAATTTTGAAAGCGGTACGCAAGCAATATACAGCAATAAACAAGACACGGATTGTAACGTTGGCCCTGGTGTTTTCACTGGGATGTATGGCGTTGCAATCATGCAAAAAAAACAATACCGGATCAGGGGGTGGAGGAACACCTCCAACACCCAACCCTCCCCCTTCACCGGTCTGGGATGCCAACGCCATGAGGGGTGTATGGATCACCACCACGGCAAGCACTGCATTAGACAACAATGACAATATCTTACAGACGGTTGACAATTGCAAAAAAGCAGGAATCAACAACATATTCGTGGTGGTATACAACAATGCCAGGACCATTTACCCGAGTGATGTGATGTTCAAACTTACGGGAAACAGACAGCTGGAAAAGTTTCAGGGAAGGGATCCATTGAAAGAAATGATCACAGCCGCCAAAACTGCAGGCATCAAGGTACATGCCTGGTTTGAATATGGTTTTTCATCTTCCTTTAGTGCCCAGGGAGGATCCATCATTACTGCAAAACCCAAATGGGCTGCAAGGGACCAGAATGGCGCACTGGTTGTCAAAAACGGGTTTGATTGGCTGAATGCTTTTGATCCTGAAGTACAACAATACATGATTGACCTCTTCAAGGAAGTGGTGTCAAAATATGAAGTGGATGGGGTTCAGGGAGATGACAGGCTGCCTGCGCTTCCTTCTACTGCAGGATATGACGATTATACCATTGCCCAGTATAAGCTGGAAAACAATGGTGCCTTGCCCCCCACCAACATCAAGGATGCTGGATGGCTGAACTGGAGGGCGAAAAGGCTGAACGCATTCATGAAACGGCTTCACAAAGAAATGAAAACATTGAAACCTGGCATTCAGGTAACCATGTCGCCAAGCGCCTATCCGTGGGCCTTGGAAGAGTATTTGCAAGACTGGCCAACATGGGTAGACAGCAGTTGGGTAGACGCGGTCATCCCTCAATGTTATCGCTATGATCTTACGGCATATAATGCAACGATCCTACAACAAAAATCATATTACAGGAACAACAATATCCCCTTTTACCCAGGAGTACTCATCAAATCTGGAACCTATTTGGCTTCACCCGGATTTCTGTCTCAAATGATCCAAGGCAACCGCAACAACGGATTCAAGGGGGAAGTTTTTTTCTTCTATGAAGGTGTGAAAGAATCCCTTCCCTGGTTTCAGGGCCAATACCCTTTCATAAAATAACAAGGCCGGAACTGGTCCGGCCTTGTGCAAATGTTTCACTCCATGTTTACCAACCTGGATTCTGTTTCAGGTTAGGATTCTTATCCAACTCACCCTGCGGTATGGGCCAGAGCTTGTATTTGACGTTGGTATTCTCCCTTGTCTGGTTTCTGGTTTTCAATCTTTTGGCTATTGTTGCATTGTAATTGGGAACGCCATCTGCATCAAAGCTTGGTGCTGCTGCAGGGTCTGTGGGAGTCAAAGAAACACCTACTACCGGGCCTGTCATGGCCTTGTTGTAAATATCCCATCTCCTCAGGTCCATCAGCCTTACCCCTTCACCAGCCATCTCAACTGCGCGCTCTCTTCTGATCAATTCCCTCAAGGCAGCTTGAGTACCTGTGGTAACAGCAGGTTGACCAGCACGCGTCCTTACTGCATTGATCGCAGCAAAAACAGTTGGATCAATTTCATTGAGTTCAATTTTGGCTTCTGCATAGGTCAACAATACATCGGCATAACGCATCAGGATATAGCCTGTTTTTGTTTCCCATGAATATTGCGTTGAATCAATGTATTTGCTCCATACATATCCAACACCGCCTGAAGAGCCTGTAGATCCTGCAAACCAAGGAGAATTAAGGAACCCAATCCAATCAATATTGCTGGCAACATTGTCGTACCGGTTGGTGCTCCAATTCCATTTGATGCGCACATTGGTATAGATATTGTAGATGGTGCGTTCTTTCGGCTGCACATAAGGCAGTGAAGGCGATTTTGCTGTATTGTGCACCATCGTATCTCCTTGTGAATAAATGGTCCACTTCAACCTGTTGTCGCGATTGGCTGAAGGATTTCTGGGATTATACAAAGGAGATTGGTCAATCCTTCTGCCATCCTTCATTTCATAGCGATCAAACAATGGCTGTGAGGGGAAATGACTGCTCTGAGAAGTTCCCACCTGTCGGGGAATCGTTAAAACAGCGAGCCAGTTTTGAGGATCCAATACATCGGTTGGATAGGTCTGGGCAAAAAGGATTTCACGGTTTGCATTGGTGCGCTGACCAGCCAACATGAACAAATCGGTATAGCGAGGATTCAGCCCATACGCATTCATATCCATGGCTGCTTTGGAGGCTGTTGCGGCTGTTCTGTTGTCTTTGATCAGCATGGCCAACTTGGCTTTGAGGCCGAGAGCAACACCTTTGTTCACCCTGCCGTACAAAATAATAGGACTGGCTCCAGCTGCATCAAACAATGAAGCGGCTTCATCTAAATCCTTGTACAATTCTTGTGCAGCAGTTACAACAGGAGTTCTGGACAATGTTTCATATTCAGAAGGCAACAATGGCTTGGTGTAGAAAATGGGATCACCAAACCATCCCATGAGGTGATAATAAGCCCAGGCGCGGAGTACAAGACCCTCGGCCCTGATGCGGCTGTAGGTTCTGGGAGCAGCTGCAGCCTGGCCTTTCTTCATGCCATCCAGAAGGTAATTGGCCCTTGAGACCAGCTTATACGCCTGGCTCCAGGCAGTTGAGGTCAGTGCATTGCCCACAAGAAATGGACCACCATCTCCCATGGCCACTTGGTCTTCGGAATTTCCTGTACGCTTGATGGCCAGGTCTGTAGCAGATTCAATCGCAAAATGAAGTGGGGTATTGTTGGCCAATGCCCAAAAAGAAGCTGCATAAACACCATTCAAACCAAGCTCCATTTCTTGCTCGGTGGCAAGAAAGGTTTCTGATGAAATACTGTCCAGTGGCTGCCTGTCCAGAAACTTGTCGCAACCACCAAGGGCCACAAGCAAGAACAGGAAACTATATGTAAAAATCTTTTTCATGTTAAATGTTTTACTTGGATTAGAAGTTGAGGTTCACGCCTACAGTGAAGGTTTTCATCAAAGGATAAAACTGGCCTG
>CANEWJ010000103.1 GCA_947442625.1 Chitinophagaceae bacterium | reverse complement strand
TCTACACATGAAATTTGAAAAGAACTCGGTCATTGGCATTGCACTGCTCGCCATCCTGTTCATTGCCTATTTTTATTTTACCCGCCAGGGCCAACTTGAACTCGAGGCAAAGCAAAAACAAATCAGGGACTCCATCGCTGCCATTCAGCCAGTGATCAAGGATACTGTTGCTGCTGTTGAAGCAAAGACGGATGCCGCAGCCCTTGTCGGAACGCCGGGAGCCTTTGTTCAGCAGGGTACGATTGCTGCTTCAACATCAGTATTAGAAAACGACCTCGTCAAAATAACATTCAGCAATCAGGGCGGGCGTCCTACAGCTGTTGAGCTCAAGCAATATAAATCCATTGACAGCAGCGATGTACAATTGGCTTCAGCAGGGTTCAACAAGCTTTCTTACCTCATCAATACAGGGATCAACCAGACTTCCTCTTCAGCGGATCTCTACTTCTCTCCATCGCAAGTCACTACCGATAAAGATGGAACTTCAACCCTTTCCTATACACTTTCTGACTCATCAGGAAAATCAATTGAGCACCGTTACCGCCTGGAAAAAGGGCAGTACATGTTTGAGTGGAACCTGGGCGTAAAAGGAGCAGACCGGTTGTTTACGAACAATACGATCAACATGCTTTGGCAAGTGCAGGCCGATCAACAGGAGCGGGATATCCAAACAGAAAAGCGTGAAACGCAATTGGGATTATATGGTCAAGACGGATTTGATTATTTTACCATGAGCGATGATCTCGTTAAAAATTGGGATGAGGGCCTCAAATGGCTGGGTATCAAACAAAAGTTCTTCAATACAACCATCATTGCAGAAAATGGATTCAGCTATGTAGACATCAATTGCAAGATGCCGGATGATTCACTTAAAATTGTTGCACAGACCACGGCCACCCTGCGCTCTAGTTTCCCTGCATCAACTGCAGTAAACCTTGGGTACAGGTTTTATGTTGGCCCCAACGACTTTGCCATCCTCAAGCAATACAAGATGGACATGGAAGACATGGTGAATCTTGGTCAGGGTTTTTATGCCTTCGTTAAGTACATCAACAGGTGGATTGTACTTCCTGTGTTTGGACTTTTTGAGAAGTATGTAGAAAGCCTTGGCTTGGCCATTTTGTTGCTCACGCTTTTCATTCGTTTGATGACCTCTCCTCTGGTGTATACTTCATATGTGAGTGGTGCCAAAATGAAGGCCCTTCGCCCAGAGTTGGATGTATTGAAAGAAAAGCTGAAAGATGATCAACAGGCTTTTAGCATGGAGCAAATGAAACTGTTCCGCACTGCAGGCGTCAATCCACTGGGTGGATGTATTCCTGCCTTGCTTCAGATTCCCATTTTCTTTGCCTTGTATAGCTTCTTCAATTCCAACATCACATTGCGTGGTGTGCCCTTCTGGTGGTCAAAAGACCTTTCCTCTTATGATGCAGTCTTCAGCTGGGATTTTAATATCCCTGGTTTGGGTAGCCATCTCTCCTTGTTCACAGTACTGGCAGTAGTGACAAGTTTACTGATCTCGTTGTACAGCATGAGCATGACTCCTGATCAGAACAATCCAGTCATGAAGTACATGCCCTATATATTCCCTATCATGCTATTGGGCATATTCAACGGGCTTCCTTCAGCGCTTACCTGGTATTATACCGTATCAAATGTCATCACGCTTTTATTGCAGTTTGTGATCCAGAACTATATCATTGATCATGATAAGATTCTTGCAGAAATTCAATCCAACAAGAAAAAGCCTAGGGAGAAATCCAAATGGCAGGAGCGGCTTGAGCAGATGCAGGCTACACAAAAAAAGGTCAATGATATGCAGCAAAAGGTAAAGAAAAAATAGTGACATGAAAAGATTCCTTCTTCCGATTTTTCTTTTTGCTGTTGCTCCCTCAATGGCACAAAAAAAGTTTTCAGAAGGAACCATTATATTCACCGTTTCAACCTTCGTTGACGGGATAAAGATTGCAGATCATGCAAAGGCTGTTCAGATGACCAAAGGTGGTCATCTGAGATCCGAGTTGAGCAGTTCAATCGGTAACACCATTACCATCTTTGACGCAAGAGAGGGTAAGGGCGCCGTGATTCGGGAATTGGGGTCCCAGAAAATATTGATTCCCCTTAACAGGGAAAACTGGGCCGAGACCAATGCCAAGTTTCAAAACCTTGCTTATGTATTCTCTGAAGATAGTATGGAATTGATTGGATTTAAATGCAGCAGGGCAGATGCTGTCTTGAAAGACAGTACTGTTGTTGGCATTTTCTTTACAAGGGAGATTTCGACAGAGAATCCTGAAGTGGATAGTCAGTTTGGTTCCTTGCCAGGGATGGCACTTCAATTTTCTTACACTAAAGGCAATATGATGGTAGTCTATACCGCCACCGCTATCAACTTCGACCCTGTGCCAATACAAAAATTTGATATACCGAGCGGAGGCTACAGGGTATTAAGTTATGAAGAGAGCAAAAAAGGAAGAAAATAATGAATCTCAGTGCTGTGGCTTCTGAGGGGTCTTGAAACGCTGAAGTATTCCCCTGTTTTTGTAAGGAATCATATAAGTGATGTTTCCTTTTTGGTAGGAAATTACCGAATTGAACATGTTCTCTTTACCCACTTTTTTAAAACCAAAAGACCTGTTTCCTGCGTAAGTGAAACCCGCATTCAGGTTGAGGGTGAGGTTCTTTTTCATGTTTGAAAAGGACGCCTTGGAAGATTTTGATTTAATGATGATGCCATCAACAGCGATTGCCGCATGTGACAATACTATCACTGCAACAAGTGCAACTGATTTCTTGAGAACATGGAGATATTTGCTGTGTAAGATTTTCATTATTAGTACAAAATTAACATAAATTCTCATATATGCAAGTTTTCCTAAGAAATTTATCAAAAAGCATTCTCTTCAAAAAGAAATGCAAAGGGTAGCAGAATAATCCCGGCAATTCCTTAACTTACAATAACCACTTAAAGATGACAGGAGAATCCAAATTGCCCGATAATGATGACATCCAAGACCTCCTGAAGGCCTTTGAGCGTTTGTGCGCAGGCAGGGGCAATGGTTTCCTCTCGGAGGAGTCGTTTGAGCGCATTATCGATCATTTTGATGACCAGCATACACTTGCAAAAGCGATGGAGGCTGCCGAAATGGGCATTCTGCAATATCCTTATTCCTGCACATTGCTGATAAAAAAAGCCGACCTGCTGATTGCCAACCGGCAATACAAACGCGCACTAGTTCTTTTGGACAAGGCCGAGATTTTGGATCGCAATGATATCGACATCTATGTCTTGAGAACTGATGCTTATTTGGCCCTGGACATGCAGGACAAAGCTGTGGAATTGCTGGAAGGTGCCATTACACATTTTGAGGGGGATGAGCGGATTGACCTGCTTTTTGAATTGGCCGATGTATACGACGACTATGAGGCATTTGAAAAAATATTCGACTGTCTTAGCCTGATTCTTGAATATGACCCCAACAATGAAGAGGCCCTCTATAAGATCTGTTTTTGGACTGATTTTACTGGAAGAAGCGAAGAGAGCATTCGAATCCACCTCAAAATAATAGAAGATTTTCCTTACAACGATTTGGCTTGGTTTAATCTCGCTGCAGCTTACCAGGGGTTGAGGCTTTTTGAGAAATCCATTGATGCCTACCAGTATGCCATTGCCATCAATGAGAAGTTTGATTTTGCCTACCGTAACATGGCCGATGCCATGATGCGCTTGCACCGGTACAAAGAGGCCATTGAAAGCCTCGAAAAAGTGATTGAGTTGGCCCGACCTGAGGACCTGATTTACCAAGCCATCGGATTTTGTTATGATAAGATCAAGAATTATGCCCAGGCAAGATTTTATTACAGGAAGGCATCTCATCTCAATCCGGATGATGCCAAGATTTACCTTAAGGTAGCCGGTACCTATATCAAAGAATCGAAGCATGCCCAGGCCATCAAATACCTTGATACAGCCTTGCACATCAAGCGGCTTGATCCAGAGTTTAACCTGACCATGGGTGAATGCCTGGTTAAAGTGGGTAAATTGCGAGAGGCAGTGCATTATTTCTTAGCAGCTGTTCAGGCAAGGCCCAAAAACATCAAGTCATGGGACGCACTTATTGCTGCGCTATTTGTCAATGGTCAATTCAAGGAGGCTCAAAAGCAGGTGGAAATGGCCAGGATCAAAACAGGAGATAAACCCATGTTTGATTACTATGATAGTGCACTGCTGTTGTCTATGGGCAAGACCAAGCAAGGCCTGGATTTGCTGGAATCTTCCATTGAAGCCCAACCCCGCTTGTTAAAGAAGTTTCTCAAACTATATCCTTCTTCCGTACAATTTCCACAAGTGGTAGAGCTCATCTTAAAAAACAAGAGAAGAAAGCGGATCTGACCCATGATCAGAATTGAGCTGCTATAGTTAACCATCTCTTTCGTATTTTTGGAAAAACCAATCTAGACCATGAATTTCAGTTTGTCGCAAATGCCTGACAGGTTTGTTAAGCCAAGAAAAGTGGGTATAACCATGGTGATGGATAAAGGGCTGACCCTCGACCAAGCCCAACAATTCATTGAAAATGCAGTTCCCCATGTAGACATGATTAAGCTTGGATTTGGAACTGCTTATGTAACACCAAAGCTCCGTGAGAAAATCGAGCTTTATCAAGGAGCAGGAATACCCGTTTATTTTGGTGGTACACTCATGGAAGCATTTCTTATCAGGAACCAGTTCAATGATTATATTTCACTGTGCAAGGACTATGGGATTTCTTACATGGAGGTAAGTGATGGATCCATTACCATCCCTCACACAGAAAAATGTGGATACATCGAAAAGTTAAGCGCCATCGGCACGGTGCTGAGTGAAGTGGGGAGCAAAGATGCTGCACACATTATTCCGCCGTACAAATGGATTGAACTCATGCGTGCAGAACTTAATGCAGGGGCAACGTATGTCATTGCAGAGGCCCGTGAAGCGGGAAATGTCGGTATTTACAGAGGGAGTGGAGAAGTGCGTGAAGGGCTGGTTCAAGAGATCTTGACCCAGATTCCAGGAGAGAAAATCCTTTGGGAAGCCCCTCAAAAAGCACAGCAACTTTATTTTATTGAATTGCTGGGTACAAATGTTAATCTTGGAAATATTGCTCCCAGTGAGATCATTGCACTTGAAGCCATGCGCATCGGGCTGAGAGGGGATACATTTGATCTGTTTCTCAATAAATAACTTCACCATGAGGGCATTTGGACTTATTGGGTATCCATTGGGCCATTCATTTTCAAAAAAATATTTTGCCGATAAATTTGAAAGAGAGGGCATCACCGGGAATGCCTATGAACTCTTTCCTTTAGCGCAAATGGATCAGTTGGAAGACCTGCTGGCATCAAATCCGGATTTGGTTGGACTGAATGTAACCATTCCCTATAAAGAGCAGGTAATTCCTTACCTGGACAGCATGTCTCCTGTTGTTGAGGAAATTGGGGCCTGCAATTGTATACACATTCAGGATGGCCGCTTGATGGGGCACAATACCGATGTGATAGGATTTTCAAGATCACTCTTACCAAAACTGAAGCCTCACCACAAACAAGCATTGATTTTGGGAACAGGAGGTTCTTCAAAAGCAGTAGCGTATACCTTGAAAGAGCTTGGGATTCCTTTTTTGCAAGTCAGCAGAACGCCTGTTGATGGAATGATAGCCTATGAAGAAATAGACCAAAGGATGCTTGAATCCCATACCTTGTTGATCAATACAACCCCTGTTGGCATGTTCCCAGATATTATGAAGGCTCCTGCCATTCCTTATGAATTGATTGGGGCCGATCATTATCTTTTTGATTTGGTCTACAATCCTGAACGGACCCGGTTTCTGCAGGAGGGGGCCTTGCGTGGTGCAGCAGTAGAGAATGGTTCCGATATGCTGGTTATTCAGGCAGAGGCATCATGGGAGATTTGGAACCGTTAGCCTTCATTTTTTTGCTGAGCACATTGTTCCAGGATTTTTTTGAGCTCATCGGGGATAGACTTTACTTTTCTTTCCTTGTAGTCAAAACAGACCATGCTTGTTTTGATGGTGGCAACTTCTATTTCCTCTTCATTTTTCTTTAGTTTGATCAGGTAGAAACAGTCAAATGATGCCCTGGACAGGGTGCCGATGGCCAGGGAGATGTGGATTATATTGCCATGGAAAAGTTCATGAAAATACTCAACATGCGCCTCAGTCAGTACCAGTCCGAATGGGCCAAAATGCACCTCAGAACACCCAATGGTTGAAAGAAAGCGCATTCTTGTTTCCTGAGCAAAAAGCAAGTACCGCTCGTTGCCTACATGCCCGCCATAATTGATGTCTGACACCTGTACCGTTAGTGCAGTCTCAAAGCAAAATGGAGAAGGGATTGTTATTTTTCTGTTCCTCATATGGCTTATCGGGGTAATTGCTTTACCATGATCTTGTGTTTACTTGAATCTTTGATCAGAATATGTTGCGTATCCGACAAAGCTGCTTTTATGCCTGTCCCTTGTATTGACTCAATCAGTGCATTCCTGAATGAGTTGTTGATCATTGCAGTTGTTGCTAGTGCCAGAAAAGCAATCATTGCTGCATAGCGTAAAGCCGTCCTTGGCCAATGAAAAGCCCGGGGTGCATGGTTGTTCTCTGTCAACGAAAGTTTCGATGAAATGCTTTCCCAGCTGTCAGTGGGTGGGCTTACCGCATGGTGGTACAATGAATTTCCATCCTGCAGGAGTGTTTCTTCAATTTCATTCCATGCAGTCGGTGGCGGAGTTGCTTGGTATTCGGCTAGCTTTTTTTTCCATTCCATGTGTTACCCTTTGTCTTGATTTCTGCTGCCAATTTTTTCTTGCAACCATGCTTTTGCTCTGGCATATTGCGACTTGCTTGTTCCTTCGCTGATATTCATCATTGTTGCAATTTCTTTGTGAGAATAGCCCTCAACCGCGAAAAGATTGAATACAGTCCTGTATCCGTTCGGAAGTTCACTGATCAACCTGACGATATCATCTGCCTCCAATGTATCCAAAGCGGAAACTTCCTGATTGGGGATACGCTCTTCCTGGTTTTCAGTGATGGCATACAGTTGGTTTTTCCTCCTGTAATGTTCAATCGCTGTATTGACAAATATCCTTCTCATCCATCCCTCAAAGGATCCCGCAGCCTTGAATTTAATGAGGTTCGTAAATACTTTTACAAAACCATCCTGCAAAATATCTTTGGCGTCTTCACTGTTGGCTGCGTAGCGCAGGCAGATTCCATACATTTTTGCTGCAAATTTGTCGTACAGCTTTTTTTGCATGATTGGGTTGCCGAGTAAACAGCCTTCTATCAAGTCGTGTTCGTTGGGCAAATGGTTGCTTTGCATATCAATTGTTTTCTAGAGAACCGAGGAATGTAGTCATTTTCTCCATGGCCTTTTTCCGGTGGCTGATGGCAGATTTTACTTCAATGCCCAGTTCTGCAAAGGTTTGATCATGATGTGTAGGCATAAAAACAGGGTCATACCCAAATCCGGTTGTACCGGAAGCGCTGTGAGTAATGGTGCCTTCACAATCCCCTTCAAAAGTGTACTCCTGGCCATTTAGAATAAGTGAAATCACTGTTTTAAAACGGGCTGCCCTGTTGGCAATCTCTTTCATTTCTGCAAGCAGTTTCTGCAGGTTGTCATTGGCGTTGGCTTGCTCACCTGCGTACCGGGCAGACCTCACACCTGGTGCACCATTCAATGCATCCACTTCCAGTCCGCTGTCTTCAGAAAAACAATCCATGCCAGTAAGCCGGTGTATTACCATCGATTTTTCCCTGGCATTTTCAGTAAGGGTTTCATGCGGTTCGGGAATATCGATTTCTATCCCAGCTTCTTTCAAGGTGATGATATCGAACTGTGCTCCCAGTATCGCCCTGATTTCTTCAGCTTTGTGTTTGTTGTTGGAGGCAAAAATGATTTTTCTCATGAGGGGAAAAGTTGTTTGAGGCATTGCCAGAGTTCCATTTTCAACGCCTTGTCGGCTTCAATGGTATCTAATGTTGGCGCAGCAAGGTACCGTACTTCCTGGAAGGATTGAACCTGAAAATGAGGAAAATTAATGGGAAGACCGATGGCTGCAGGGGCTATACCAAAAAGAATCAACTGCTTTTGCTTGAACTGGCTGAAAGTAGCTTTGTAATCGGGTAACTCATCTTGCCTGTTCGCAATAATGGTATAATGCGCTTGTTCCAGCTTGCAGGCTTTCATGATATTGTTGAGAAAGTCCAGTTGCTGGGAGGGCAGCTCTTTTCCTTCTGCCAGAGAAACAACAACGGTGTCAACAGGCAGGCTTGTCAACGCTTCAGTGGCGCTTGCTGCGGGCTTGTTCGATGCGGTATCGGGATTTTTCAAATCCACCAGGCAGTTGCTGAAGAGGGTAGAAAGAACTGCAATGGGCAATTTGATAGTTTCTTGTTGGTCCATAATCAGGCTTTCCTTTGTTCTTGCAGATTGTTTTGTTTCTTTGTAAAAATTTAGGGTATGCAGACAATGGGAGACATAAAGGTAACAAAAGCCACGACATCAAAAAGGGCATCGGTGGATTTCAAGAACCTGTCATTTGGAAAAATCTTCACTGATCATATGCTGGTGGCAAAATACAGCAATGGCAGTTGGCAATCTCCAGAAATTGTACCATACGGACCAATCAGTTTTGATCCGTCCATGGCAACAATTCACTATGGTCAATCCATTTTTGAGGGCATCAAGGCGTATCGCTTGAAAACCGGGGTGGAAGCCATTTTTAGGCCATATGACAATTTCAAAAGATTCAATAAATCAGCATCCCGCATGGAGATGCCATCGGTTCCTGAAGATATTTTCATAGGAGGAATGAAGCAATTGCTTCAGCTCGAAGCTGCATGGATTCCTGAAGAATATGACCATTCCCTTTACATCAGACCCTTCATGTTTGCAACAGATGAAGTTATTGGTGTCAACCCGTCAACCACCTATACGTTCATGATCATTTTGAGTCCTGTGGGCCCTTATTATGCAGCTCCGATGAAAATATACGTCGAGGAATTTTATGTTCGGGCCGTACCAGGAGGGGTGGGATTTGCCAAAACATCGGGTAATTATGCCGCATCCCTGCATCCTGCTGCAGTTGCCAAGAAGCGTGGGTATGATCAAATCCTTTGGACTGATGCGCATGAGCACAAATACGTACAGGAGTGTGGTACCATGAACGTCTTTTTTGTCATTGGTGACAAATTCATTACCCCCGGCCTGGAAACGGGCACCATCCTTGAAGGGGTAACCAGGGACAGTGTAATAGCTGTGGCCACAGACATGGGCAAAGTAGTAGAGGAGCGGGAGATTTCAGTGGATGAACTGGTAGATGCTTACAAAGCTGGCTTGCTTACGGAAGCGTTTGGGGCAGGTACAGCAGCAACCATCGCCAAAATTGCTGAATTGCGGTACAAGGATTTTGTCATGGATTTTGACCCGGCCCAAATGCCTTTGGCCGATGAAATCAAGTCCATTTTGACAGCAATTCGTGATGGAATTGCCCCGGATCCAAGGGGTTGGATGCTCTCAATTCAAGGATAGTCGTGGTTTATATAAAAATTTGGGATTGGCGTTTGGTTTTTGGAAATTAATTCATACTTTTGCCGTCCCGTTAAAAAAAGGGTAGAATGCCTACAATTCAACAGCTCGTAAGAAAAGGAAGAGAGATCATCAAGGCCAAGAGCAAATCTAGGGCCCTGGATGCTTGTCCGCAGCGTCGCGGAGTATGTACTCGTGTATATACCACCACTCCAAAGAAACCAAACTCAGCATTGAGGAAGGTTGCGAAAGTTCGTTTGACCAACAAAATCGAGGTTATCGCATACATCCCAGGTGAAGGACATAACCTTCAGGAACACTCCATCGTTTTGATCAGGGGTGGTCGTGTGAAGGATCTTCCGGGTGTACGTTACCACAT
>CANEWJ010000102.1 GCA_947442625.1 Chitinophagaceae bacterium | reverse complement strand
GAGAAAATGAGTCTTAGCAAGAAGGTCAAGAATGGTGTAAAAAAGGCCGTTGCATGGATAGGTGATTTTGAGCAAACTGCAGCAGAGTTGGCCATCGCCAAAGGATATGATACGGTGATTTGTGGTCATATTCATCAGCCACAAATACGAACCATTTCTACGGGGTTGGGTTCTGTCAATTACATGAACAGTGGTGATTGGATTGAAAATCTGACAACACTGGAGTATAGCGAAGGGGCCTGGAGCATCCATGCATTCAATGAAAAAGAGCATGCTGTTCCGGAAGTAATTCAGATGCGCAGCAACAATCGGATTCCCATGCTCAACGTACTTACTGATGAAGTGGCATTGTTCTTTACTTCAATTGCCACTGCAACACATTGATCCATGATGAAAATATTTTATGCCGTTCAGGCCACCGGAAATGGCCATATCAGCAGGGCAAATGCCATTGTACCACTGTTGCAACAATACGGTGATGTTGATATTTTTCTCAGCGGTAACAATAGTGCATTAAAGACATCAATGCCTGTTGCATACAGAAGCAAAGGGGTCAGTTTGCAGTATGATGAGCAGTCAGGGGGTATTGATGTGATGAAGACTATTGTTGGAATACGGTTTCGAAAGATAATCAGTGAAGCAAGATTTCTTCCTATTGAAAAATACGATCTTGTCATCAATGATTTTGAATGCATCACGTCTTTGGCATGCAAATTAAAAGGTATTCCATCTGTCCATTTTGGGCATCAGGCAAGTTTTGTAAGCAAAAAAGTGCCCCGGCCCAAAGTGAAAAATCCGATAGGAGAATGGATATTGTCTAATTATGCCAGTGGAACGAGATCTATAGGGCTTCATTTCAAGCAGTATGATGACAATATATTTTCGCCTGTCATCAAACCTTCCATCCTGAATGCCATACCAGTCAATGAGGGACATATAACCGTCTATCTTGGGCACTATGCAGATCATTTGGTTATCAAGCAGCTGCAGCGCTTAAAAAATTTCAAGTTTCATCTTTTCTCAAAGCAGGTTGAAAAAGTGATGCAGGAAGACAATGTGAAGCTGTTGCCTTTAAGCCAATCCATGTTTGATGATAGCCTGATCCGGTCTCATGGAATCATTACTGGCGCAGGGTTTGAGACTCCCGCTGAAGCGCTCTATTTGGGTAAGCAGTTGATGGTATTGCCCATGCATGGCCAATATGAGCAGGCCTGCAATGCTGCCGCTTTGAAGGAATTCAATGTAGCAGTAGTTGATGCCATTGATGATTATTTCCCAGTATATTTTAACAAGTGGATTTTTGATGGCAAACAATCTTTGCCATTCTCATTATCAACGCCAGTTGAAAAAATAGTAGAGTCAGTGGTTCATGGTCAGGTGTCTAGGCTCGTTGAAACACCGATGGATTTTATTGCATCGGCTTAAACATGTTCTTTTATCTTCTTCAGGGTAAAGCCAAAAGTAGTGCCAATGCCGGGTGTACTTCTCGCTTGAATGAACTGCCCATGGGCTTCGATGATGTGTTTACAGATGGCCAATCCCAGTCCTGTTCCTCCAATGTTCCTGCTCCTGCCATAATCAGTCCTGTAGAAGCGCTCAAAGATTCTTGAGATATGCTCTTCTGCAATGCCAATACCGTCGTCTGTTATTTCCACCAGAACCGTTTTGTCATCTGTATAGTAAATGCTGGCCTCTACTTTTCCCTCTTGGTTGCCGTACTTGATTGCATTGTCAACCAGGTTGATCAATACCTGCCTGATCTTTTCCTTGTCTGCATAGACCCTGATGGGTTGTTCACATCCTTTCTTGATTTGGCAATGGATGTTTTTGGCCACTGACTTGATGGTCAATGATTCATATACGTCATTGATCAAGTCTTGAATGATAAAATTCTGGGAATGGAGTTCTTGTTTGCCGCTTTCGAGTTTTGTGATTTCGTCGAGGTCGGAAATCAGGTTGATCAACCGTTCTGTATTCTTGAAGGCGTTGGTTAGAAATTTGTGACTGACTTCTGGGTTATCAAGGGCTCCTTCCAAAAGGGTTTCCAGATAACCCTGTATAGCAAATGCTGGCGTTTTGAATTCATGGGAGAGGTTTTGAAGGAATTCCTTTCTAAACGCTTCATTCTTTTCAAGCAATTCCATCTCTACCTTTCTTTGGTCGGCCCACTGCAAAACCTCTTCTCCGACATCTTGAAGTCGCTGTCTGGGCAATACTTTTTTCTGAAAAAACACCTCTTTTTTTGATGCTTTTGTTTGATTGATAAATTTGTAAATCAATTTGATCTGCCGGTGAATGAATTTTTCAACCAGGAAGCGGACAACCCAAAATGTGAAACCAAAAATGATCAATAAAATAACAAGGGCAGCAACCATGCTGTGGGCCATCCATCCTCCGATCAATGCAGCCAAGAGGCCAACCGAAGTGGACGAAAACAATGCAATCTTTTGGGGAGAATAGTTCTTCGAATCGAACATGTTGCAATCTACAGTATTCAACGCTTATTTAGGCCTACCTCAGATGTCAAATTTATAGCCAACACCTTTGACCGTGGTAATGCAATCTACGCCCAGTTTCTGCCTTATTTTTCTGATGTGTACATCAATCGTCCTGTCTCCAACAATCACCTCACTTCCCCAAATTTGGTTCAGGATTTCATTGCGCAAAAAGACCCTTCCAGGCTTTGAGGCCAGGTAGTTGAGCAATTCGAACTCTTTTTTGGCAAGGCTGATGGGCTCTCCCTTGTAATAAACCATGTATTCTTCCGGTTCAATCCTTAAATCACCCAACTCAACAGCCTTGGAGTCTTCAGGCTTGGCTACCCTTCTGAAGAATGCGTTCACTTTTGAAACCATGACTTTTGGAGAGATGGGTTTGCTGATAAAGTCGTCAGCCCCAAATTCAAGACCTTTTACATGAGATAGTTCGTCGTTCAGTGCAGTAAGGAATACAATAAGGGTATGCTCAAAAGCGGGTTGGGCCCTTAGGATTTTACAGACTTCAATGCCATTTTTCTTGGGCATCATGATGTCGAGGATGATCAGGTCTGGATTGTATTCCCGGGCTTTTTGCAGGGCCTGGTCTCCATCTTTGGCAGTAACCACATCGTATCCATGGAGCTGCAGGTTGTAGGTGATGATTTCCAGAATATCGGGCTCATCATCTGCAATCAGGATTATTTTTGCGGCTGGCGCCATGATATTGGGTTGTTTACACAAAGTTAACTTATGAAGCAGGATATCACCTTCAAGCTGGATTATTAAATTGTTAAGCGCTCCACAAAGGTACTGCTGGAAATTAAGTCTTAATTTTGCATTGAATGTTCCCTTTGCGTACGTTAATATGGGTTTTATTGCTATTTATGGCTTTTACAGCTGCTGGGCAAGACAGCAGCCGTAGCCTTATTGATATCAGGAGGGTAAAATTGCATGAAGATATTGACGGCTTGCAAGAGAGGATTTGCGCGCTAGACGGCAAGCCTGATAAAATGATTGTCATCAGCAGGGACCAGGATCTTGACCTGTTGCTGACCGATATTTATACCCGACAAACCGATATACTTCAGCAGGAAATTGAAAAAAACGCTGCAGCTGATCACCGGATCAAGGTCAAATATTTGTCTGGATTAAACATCCTGCTTGAAGATTTGCTGCGGTTATTCCGTTCCAATGCCCTGTCTGCCACTGATGCTGCAACCTTGCTGGAAGCGTATAGGCAATACATGGGCTTGGACATCAGGAAAATGGGTATTGCTGGGATTGTGGATCATTTTCCATACCCAGTTAACAAGATGCTGCTGGGAGAAAATTCAGTTTTTTTTGAAAACCCAGCGCTGGATTCATCAAGAATAATCATGTTCAGGCAGTTTGCCGGGTTGCATCCAGAACAGGTCCTTCCCCGGATAGAACCCTATCTTCAAGCGTCATTCGCAGACAGCCTCATCACCATTGCCGCACTTCAATTTCCCTCCAGCTTTTACAATTATGCAGCAGGAGCTGAAACACCCATTGGTAAAAAGATAAGGTCAATTGACGATACCCTGGTGAAACTGATTACCCGTATTGCTGATGACAGTTCAGGAAGATTGATTTTCCCCTTTTTGCATTCCATCCTTAAAGGAAGAATTTCGGTTGACAGCATTAAATCTACCGCTGCTGACGAGCTGGCCTATTATCGTTTGCTTGTCAAGACCCAGCTCGAGTTCATGGATGATATGCATGCAAAGGATACGCCTATTCTTTTTCAGGAAATGGGAACCATGATCAAGCGAAAGGCTGAGGAAATATTCATCAATGAAATCAACGCCTTGCATGATGAGCCTGAAGCAGTTCGCTTCAAGATTTTAGAACCGCTTGGGGCAGCAGAATTGTATTATATCATTGTAACTGGCGAGGAGGTTATCTATACTTCCAGTTACACGGGTGTATACAACCGGATGATGGGACGCATGCAAAAGCGTGGGGGAGATGCATTGCTCATGGAAGTGAGGTTTGACCGATTCAAGAAATTTGTCAGGATGGCCGCTGCTTACAACAAACTCGATCTTTTCTTGTCCAGCATGCCAGCAGAAAACGCACAACTCCTGATCAAGGGATTTGTGCGTGGATTGGAAAAAAACCTAAACCTCGAAGATGCTGTTGATGTGGCCGATTCCTATGGAAGCATCAGCAATGCAGCCATCAGGGATTTGGTCAAGGTTGAAATTGAAAACAACCTCCAACAACAACAATCAATTGGCAATGGAAGAGGTGTAGCCATTTATGACATCCTCAAACTGCTGTTCATGTCTGCCTCAGATAGCTCCCAACTGCTCTCTCAAAAGTATGGCATCCCTCCTGTGTATGCGCTTCCCTTGTCCAATCTTTCTGACAGTGCCGGGCGCATTGTGCAACAGGTTTTTTTCTACGGAGACAAGGATGGAAAGGAGTCATTTGTCAACTTCATGTCCATGTTCCGGGGCAAAAAAGATTGGCAAATTGTGCAAGAGGAGAACTGGGTTGAAATCAAGTCTTTGGTGGGCAGGCCCGTTTGGATATTTGCCAATCTCCCCTTGGATAATTCGATGGGGGATGATCCTGATGCCAAAGCCCAGGCCCTGTTGATTGGTTATTTGCGTGCGCAAAACCTCCAGCCGACAATTGTTATTCACCGCGGCCACAGTTATCACCTCAAGTATACGGTCAACCAGCTTCCTGGATCTGCCAAAATCATTGTTTTGGGATCTTGCGGCAGTTTTCAGAACCTTAGTGCTGTGCTGAATATTTGCCCTGATGCCCACATTGTTTCATCGAAAGAAGTGGGTACCAAGCTTGTCAATGAGCCGGTATTGAAAATGATCAACCAGTCCGTCAGGTTAGGACAAGGGGTAGACTGGATCAGCATCTGGCATCAACTGGAGAAGCAATTCAATACAGGTATCGCAAAAGAGCGGTTCGATAATTATATACCTCCACACAAGAACCTAGGGGCCTTGTTCATCAAGGCTTTTTCCAACAGGACTCAATAGGATGGGTTGCAAGAATGATGAAAAATAAAAAGAAAGAAACCCGGAAAAGAATATTCGATTGGCCGTTGCTGGCCAGGATTTTTGCCTTTGCAAAACCCTATGCAGGAAAATTTTACTTGTCCATTGTCCTGGCATTGTTGTTGGCGATGGTATCGCCCCTGCGGCCTATGATGATCAACCTGACACTCAAACGGGTCAATGCTTCTGGCGCTACAGGCTCCCAAATGGTGTTGGATTTCCTGTTGTGGATCAGCCTGCTGCAGGTAGGGCTCTTGCTGGCTGAGACGGCCATGCGTTTTTTCTTTTCTTATACCACCTCCTGGCTCGGGCACCGAGTGGTAAAAGACATGCGGGTAAAGGTCTATGAAAAGGTGCTTTCATACAACTTGAAGCAATATGACAAAACTCCCATTGGAACATTGACGACTAGAACAATCAATGATATTGAATCCATCAATGATATTTTTTCAGAAGGGATGGTGCCGATTCTGGCAGATTTTCTTTCAATAGTCGCTATTCTATCTGCGATGTTCTATACCAACTGGCAACTGACCTTGGTTTGTATCATTCCTTTTCCTATCCTGATCATGGCCACTTATTTTTTCAAAGAGAGTGTGAACAAATCATTTATCAATGTCCGAAACGCGATTGCAGCATTGAATGCATTCGTGCAAGAGCACCTCTCCGGCATGCAAATCATTCAGGCATTTACCGCAGAAAAACGAGAACAGGAAAGATTTGAAGCCATCAACAGAAAGCACCGGGATGCCAATATCCAGGCAATTTTTGCTTATTCTGTTTTTTTTCCAGTGGTGGAAATTGTATTGGCCTTTTCGATGGGCATACTGGTTTGGTTTGCCGCCAAGGATGCCTACCAATTGAACCAGGAACAAGCTGTTCAAGTAGCGGGAAATATTGTTTCCTTTATTCTCTTGTTGAACCTTTTGTTCCGGCCACTTAGGGTCATTGCCGATAAATTCAATGTGCTTCAGATGGGCATGGTGGCAGGCGAAAGGGTTCTGGCTGTGCTTGACAACGCAGATGTGTTGACAGATGCTCCCGGAGCAAGGGACATGAAGATCCGGGGGAAGATTGAATTCAGGCATGTTGGTTTTCACTATACAGATGGACATCCTGTGATCTCTGACCTGAATTTCAAGCTCAACGAAGGAGAAACCCTGGCCATTGTAGGGCATACCGGAAGTGGCAAGTCAACCATCATCAGCCTGATCAACAGGCTTTACCAACACCAAGCTGGCGAAATCCTGGTTGATGGCTTGCCGATAGAAGCTTTCACCATCAATAGTTTGCGTGCAGGAATGGCTGTTGTGTTGCAGGATGTTTTTCTTTTTCCGGGCTCTGTTCATGACAATGTAACCCTTCGCGATCCATCCATCAGCAGGCAGGAAGTGGTGGAAGCCGCCAAATTGATAGGCATTCATGCCTTCATTGAGCAACTTCCTGGTGGATATGATTATGATGTAATGGAAAGAGGAAGTACCCTCTCTATGGGCCAAAGGCAGTTGCTTTCTTTTATCAGGGCTTTGCTTTTCAATCCAGCCATCCTGATCCTGGATGAAGCAACGTCTTCGGTGGATACCCATTCCGAGCAGCTGATCCAGCAGGCCATCTCGGTGCTCACCAAGGGCAGAACTTCCATTGTTGTGGCGCATCGGCTATCAACCATCCGTCAGGCTACCCAGATTTTGGTCATGGAACAGGGAAAAAGGGTAGAAATGGGAAAACATGAGGAACTTCTTGCCTTGGGAGGGAAATATGCACAAATGATCTCATTGCAGCAACAGAAAAATGGGGAATAGATTTTTAAGATTTTCGGGCAATTTTAACCCACTCCGTGCTATCTTTGCGCAAAATTTTAAGGCGTATATGCGTGTACATAGGCTAAAATCTTTGCTGGTAGCGACTCTGGGCCTTTGTTTGGCACTGGTTTCCACTTCCGTAAAGGCGAATGAGGAACCGGGTAGTGAAAGGCTTGACCCAGCAAAAGTCATCATGGAGCATATCCAGGACTCCCATGAGTTCCACTTTTTCACGCTCAAGAAGGAACATGGAGAGGAATTTCATGCTACAATCCCCCTGCCTATCATCCTTTGGAGCAAAGAAAAAGGGCTGGTTTCATTTTCTTCATCCAATTTTCACCATGGCCACTCATCCCATGAAGGCTATAGGATGGAACACGATAAGATCCATGCAGTAAAACTCGAAAATGGGGTTGAGGTGCTGGATGAATCAGTCCATGTTTACGATATTTCACTGACCAAGAATGTGGTTCAAATGTTTCTTTCTCTGATCATTCTTGTTGTGCTGATGATCAGCGTAGCCAACAAATACAAGAAAGGCCAGGGCATTACCTCAGCCCCTAAAGGCTGGCAGAATGCCATTGAGCCTGTCATTACTTTTGTAAGGGACGAGGTGGCCAAACCCAATCTTGGAAAGAAGTACATGAAATACCTGCCCTACCTGTTGACTGTTTTCTTCTTTATCCTGATCAACAATATTTTTGGTTTGATACCTGGCTCAGCCAATGTAACTGGGAATATTGCTTTCACTGTGGTACTTGGTGTAATCTCATTTTTTGTGATCTTGTTCAGCACCAACAAACATTTCTGGGGCCATATCTTTTGGTTTCCCGGAGTTCCTACACCGGTGAGGATCTTCATCATGTTGCCAGTTGAACTCCTTGGGGTATTCACCAAGCCCTTCGCGCTGATTGTCCGTCTTTTTGCCAACATGGTGGCAGGGCATATCATCATTTTGAGCTTTATTACGTTGATTTTCATCTTTGGATCGATGAGTGCTGTTGCAGGCTGGGGTTTTTCTCCACTCAGCATCGCATTTGCCGTATTCATCTATATGATTGAAATAATGGTTGCCTTCATTCAGGCCTTCATCTTCACCAACCTGACTGCAGTCTTTATTGGTCAGGCCCTTGAAGGTGGTCATGAAGAGGGGCATCACTAAATCTTTTTTTTAATTATAAAACCAAGTATCATGAGTCTGATGAACATTCTGCTCGACGTTAGCGTTTCCCACCTTGGTGGTGCAATTGGCGCAGGTCTTGCTGCAATTGGTGCCGGTATCGGTATCGGACAGATCGGTAAGGGTGCAGTTGAATCAATTGCACGTCAACCCGAAGCTGCCAACGACATTCGCGCGAACATGATCCTGACTGCCGCTTTCGTTGAGGGTGTTGCCCTTTTCGCGGTAATCGCAGGTCTGCTGGCTGTATTGAAAGCCTAGCCGTTTCGCCAAAAAACACTGCATCCAATGCACAGGGCTGAGGATGCAGTACTTTTAACTTTGTTATTCAAAATATAGAACATGGATCTTTTATTACCCGGTATTGGTCTTTTGGTTTGGACCCTGTTGGCCTTCCTGATTGTATTTTTCATTCTCAAGAAGTTTGCCTGGGGTATCATCATCAAGTCTCTTTCTGAGCGTGAGCAAGGCATTACCGATGCGTTGGATACGGCCAAGAAAGTAAAGGCAGAAATGGCCCAGCTGAAGAATGAGAACGAGGCCCTGATGGCCCAAGCGCGTGAAGAACGTGCCCAATTGATCAAGGAAGCCAAAGAAACCAAGGACAAGATGATCAATGAGGCCAAAGAGCAGGCCAAGGCTGAAGCTGCCAAGATTGTAACCGATGCACAGGCAGCCATTCAGGCCCAGAAAATGGCGGCCCTTACAGATGTCAAGAACCAGATTGGAAGCATGGTCATTGAGATTTCTGAAAAAGTGATCCGCAAGCAACTCGATAACAAGGCAGAGCAGGAAAAATATATTCAGCAAATGGCTGGTGAACTTCATCAGTTCGGAAACCAATAAACATGCGTCAAACAAAAGTTGCACAGCGTTATTCCAAAGCCCTGTTCGATCTTGCCCTCGAAACAGGAAAGATTGAAGAGGTTAAGCATGACCTTGATTTGATCAAAGGGCTTGGTCACAAGGACCTCAGCATTTTGCTGGTCTCTCCTGTCGTTTCAGGAGACAAGAAAACTGCCATTTTCGATGCTATTTTCTCCAAGCATGTTCAACCCCTCACTGCATCCTTTTTCAAGTTGGTTTTTACCAAAGGAAGGTCTGTTGCCATCAATGAGATCATTGAAGCTTATGCAGATAAATACAGGGAACACAAAGGAATCAAAGTGGTCGAATTGACCACAGCGGTTGAAGCTACCGATGCTGTTCGTGCGGCAGTTGCCGAGCAACTGAAGGACAATAAAATGCTAGCAGGAAAGACCATCCAACTGAAAGAAAAAGTGGATGCCTCCATCATTGGTGGTTTGATTGTTCAAGTGGATGATAATTTATTTGATGCCAGCGTCAGGCATGACCTCCAGCACATCAAGCGCCAGTTCATCAAAAACATGTACGTAAGCCAGTTAGGATAATCAATAAACAGATTACAATTTAAATCAGCAGTTATGATAGACATTAAGCCCGATGAGATTTCAGCGATACTCCGCCAGCAGCTGAGCAACTTCAACACATCAGCAGAGCTGGAGGAAGTGGGCACTGTACTTCAGGTAGG
>CANEWJ010000101.1 GCA_947442625.1 Chitinophagaceae bacterium | reverse complement strand
CAAGGCCAAGGCATATTTCGAAGGATCTGCTGCCATGAATGCATTTAAAAACAGGAAGAACAACATCAATGTTTCCGTGCAAGACATGATGAACTATTGGAAACCTTTTCTGATTGATCCGATCAACAATGTCCATATTGAATTTGTGAACACCAATTATGCCCCTGACAAAACAAGGACAGACTACAACAAACCGTATGTGCCCTCTTCCTCTGTCTATGCCTTGGAGGAATTGTTGCTGGCTTTTCCTGAAACAACCACCTACCTGAAAGGAATCAGTTCTTCGGCAACACGGTACAACAGAAAAGTGAGCGGATTCTTATACTGGCCCAAATAAAACCCAACATGAATATTTACCGATTGCCCAAAGCTTTGTTCGTTCTTCTATTGCTAACTGCCAATATGGTATTTGCACAAAAGGATTTGTTGCAAACAGCTGCAAGCAAGGCAGCACTTGCATCAAGCCTGGTTCAAGCGGACCAGTGGATCAAATATCCCGCTTATGCTGACCGTTTGGCCTGGGACCAGTATGCCGGAGTGAACAGACCAACCATCATCAAAGAAGGCGAAAGGTATTTACAATACGATTGGAAAGTGGTGAAGGCTACAGATTACCTGGCCTTTGAAAGAACCGGATCCAGGACAGCCATGGAGAATCCTTTTGGTTCCAACAACACCGCTTTGGCCAATCTTGTTCTTGCAGAACTTGTAGAAGGCAAGGGAAGGTTCCTGGATCAAATCATCAATGGTGTATGGCAGTTGTGTGACATGAGCTCCTGGGTTTTGTCTGCCCATCTGCCTGTTCAAAAAACCCGGCGTTCCCTGCAAGAGTTGGATGAACAGCTCATCGACCTTACCTCCGGAGACATGGGGTCTTTTCTTGCCTGGGTGAATCATTTTCTTGCCAAAGAATTTGACAAGGTAAATCCAGTGATTGCGGCCAGGATAAGGCAAGAGATCAACAAACGAATCCTATTGCCTTACACACAAAGGAATGACATGTGGTGGCAGGCCTTGCAAGACAAGCCCGGGCAAATGGTCAACAACTGGAACCCCTGGTGCAATTTCAATGTGCTTACCTGTTTTCTCTTGATGGAAAAGGACAAAGAAAAGTTGTCCGCTGCCGTTTACAAGACAATGGTTTCAACAGACCAATTCATCAATTATACCAAAGACGATGGTGCCTGCGAAGAAGGTCCCTCTTATTGGGGGCATGCCGCTGGTAAAATGTATGATTATTTGCAATTGTTGAGGTATGCAACAGGGGGTAAGGTTGACATTTTCAACCATCCAAAAATAAAAAACATGGGAGAGTATATCGCCCGTTCTTATATTGGCAATGGATGGGTAGTCAATTTTGCGGATGCCTCAGCCAAGGGCGGTGGCAATGCAGGATTGGTCTATCGTTATGGGAAAGCGGTTCAAAGTGCGGAGATGATGGATTTTGCTGCCTATCTCCACAAGCGCGACGCAGAATCCATTCTTGAGGGAAGGGACCTGTTTCGGGCATTTGAAAGTTTTTGGTCGGTAAGAGAAATCAACAGCCGTGAATCCAAAACTTCATCATCTGCCTATACCTGGTATCCACAAACTGAATTCTGTTATATGCGTGCAGGAGATGTTTTTTTTGCCGCCAAAGGTGGATACAACAATGAAAGCCATAACCACAATGATGTGGGTTCATTTATGTACTATTTCAAGGGCAAGCCATTCTTGATTGATGCAGGAGTTGGGACCTATACAAAGTTTACGTTCAGCAGCCAGCGCTATACGATCTGGACCATGCAGAGCGATTACCATAACCTGCCCAAGGTCAATGGTTTTTCACAGCCCAATGGGGCGCAGTTCAAATCCCGCAATGCCAGTTTTGATCAGGCAAACATGGCATTCAATCTGGACATTGCCAATGCGTATCCCGCAGATGCCCGCATCAAAAACTGGTGGATGCGTTATGTACTGGCAGCAGATGGTAGCTTGTCTTTGACGGAGCAGTTTGACCTCAGCAACCCCGCGGCACACAATGAAATCAATTTTCTTTCTGCCATTGCTGCGGACACCATTGCACCTGGAGTACTGCTCCTGAAAAATGGTGATGCTGCTGTAAAAGTGCTTTTTGATCCCAAAGTTTTTGCAATTACCCAAGAGCCAGTTGACATCAGCGACATGAGGCTGACAAGGGTTTGGGGCAAGGCAGTTTACCGGATAAACCTTAAAGCAAAATCCTTGCAGCCCAAAGGGTCCTATGCATTCAAGTTCATACCACAATAGTATTTTCATTTTAAAAGCCAACCATGCCATCAACATCATTTCTTGCCATCGTCTTTATGCTTTTTTCTATTGCAGGGTTCTCCCAGTCAGAAAAACTGTCTATGGATGCATTGATCAAAAATAACCTTGCACTGGCCAAAGACCAGTATGCATTGCTGGAATCAACACTGCCTGTTGATCGCATGCCCAAGTCTTATAACATGCAAACCGAAAAACTTGAAACCAGCGACACGAAATGGTGGTGCAGTGGATTTTATCCTGGAACACTTTGGTATATCCATGAGTATACAAAAGATGCTGGCACCAGAAAGGCTGCAGAAGCCAGACTGGCCATCCTTGAAAAAGAAAAACATTTCAAGGGCAACCATGACCTGGGCTTCATGATGTATTGTTCTTTCGGGAACGCCTACAGGATTACTGGAAATCCTTCTTACAAAACCACCATCGATACGGCCGCAATGTCACTTGCCACCCGTTTCAGACCATCCATACAATCCATCCAGTCCTGGGATTCCAGTAAGAATTTTCGCTGCGCTGTGATTGTTGACAACATGATGAACCTTGAGCTCTTGACCTGGGTAAGCAACAATGGTGGCGATCCCAAATTCAGGGAGATTGCCACAACCCACGCCAATACAACTATTCAGCGTCATTTCCGTCCAGACAATGCCGCATACCATGTGCTTGATTACAGCCTTGCCGAGAACAAGCTGCTCAGAAAAACCACCTGGCAGGGTGCACATGATACCTCCGCCTGGGCACGAGGACAGGCCTGGGCCTTGTATGGTTATACGATGATGTACAGGATGACAAAAGATGTCAACTATCTTGACCAAGCCAATAAAATTGCAGCCTTTGTCCTGAACCATAAAAATCTTCCGGCAGATAAAATTCCTTACTGGGATTTTGATGCACCCCAGATTCCCAATGCCCTGCGTGATGCATCTGCTGCGGCCATCATGGCTTCTGCCTTGCTTGAATTGGCTGGATATTCAAAAGCGGATCTCAGCAAGAAATATGTATCAGTGGCTGAAACCATGATCAGGACTTTGTCTACAGACCAATACCTTGCCAAGAAGGGAACCAACGGAGGATTTTTGCTCAAACACAGTGTTGGTGCCTTTCCGTTGAATGGAGAGATTGATGTGGCGTTGACTTATGCTGATTATTATTTTGTTGAAGCAATGGGTCGTTACATGAAACTCAAATCAAAGGGGTAACAGATTCCTCGCCTGCACACTATTGTTTTCTGTCCACTTAAACATTGTTTATGTTGAAGGTTTTTTCAATGTCGTTTTTCATCTTGGTTTCTGTTTTGGTGACTGCACAAAAAAATTGTCCCATCATCCCGCAACCACTTGCGGCCACTGCATCCAACAATCAGTTCAAATTAGATCGTCATACCATGATCAAGATCAGCGACCCAAAGCTGACGGGCATGGCCAATTATTTGAAGGCTGAAATCAAGAAAAATGCATCCATTGAATTAGACGACCAACCATCAAAAAATAGTTCATTGTTATCGCTTGTGCTTGCGGAAAACAAGCTTCAAAACAGCACATCACCGGAAGCCTATTCAATTGACATGAGCAAAGGCGCCATTGTTGTTGCTTCATCGAGTGAAACCGGACTGTTCAATGGTGTTGCAAGCCTTTTGCAGCTGGTTCGGTTGGCAGAAAACAAAGCAGGTAATGTATTGTTGGATTGCTGGCAGATCAAAGATGCTCCAGGGTATGGCTGGAGAGGGCTGATGTTGGACGAGTCCAGGCATTTCTTTGGATTGGAGAAGCTAAAATCACTCATCGACTGGATGGCTTTTTATAAGTTGAATCGTTTTCACTGGCACCTTACCGATGAGCCAGGCTGGAGGATGGAAGTCAAAAAATATCCCAAGCTTACAACCATTGGTGGCATTGGAAATTTCAGTGACTCAACGGCTCCTGCCCGTTATTATACCCAAGCGCAAATCAAGGAACTGGTGGCCTATGCTGCAGCGCGCCATATCATGGTCATTCCTGAAATTGATATGCCAGGGCATGCAACAGCAGCCAACAAGGCCTATCCTGCATTCAGTGGTGGCGGATCCAAGGCGCATCCGGAATTCACCTTCAATCCAGGCAAGGAGGAAACCTATGGCTTCCTGACAGATATCCTCAAGGAAACAGCATCGCTATTTCCTGCTTCCATGATTCATCTTGGTGGCGACGAAGTGAATTTTGGCAACCAGCAATGGCCGCTTATCCCTGCGGTACAGACCTTGATGGCTGAAAAGAAAATGAAAGACCTGAGGGAGGTGGAGCTTTATTTTATGCAGCGCATGGCTGATACGCTGTACAAGATGAACAACAAACTATTGGCCTGGGATGAAATGGCCGATGTGGAATTGCCAAGAGACAAAACCATCATCATGTGGTGGAGGCATGACAAGCCTGAACAGTTCATCAAGGCAATGGAGAAGGGCTATACCACCATTGCTTGCCCCAGGATTCCGTTCTATTTTGATTTCGTGCAAGACAGCAGCCACAAGCAGGGAAGAAAATGGAAGAAGGCTTTTGCACCCCTGGAGGCAGTATATGGTTTTGACCTTTCCTCCTTCCAGCTGACTGAAGAAAAGAAAAAACTGGTGGCAGGCATCCAGGCCAATATCTGGACTGAAACCATGCAAAACGAAAAGCGGTTGGACTATATGTTGTTTCCCCGCATGGCAGGATTGGCCGAGGCAGCATGGAGAACCACCTCCAGTCCAAAGGATTATACATTGTTCAAGCAGCGACTGCAAGGCCACCTGGGCCTCTATGCCAATGCTGGTCTGTATTATTTTGATCCCAGTGCGCCAACAAGCAGGTTGGAGCCATTGGGGCCTAAAAAATAAGTGTACCTTAAGGATCAATTTTCAAAAGCAAATACGATGTTGAGCAAAAAACTGTTTCTCTTGTATGCGGTGCTATTCGCCATGTCATCTGCATCCGCCCAACCATTCATCAATGAAATAAAGGCCTTTGCCAAACAGGATTCCATGGCCAAGCCACCCGAAGGTGCCATCCTGCTGATAGGGAGTTCCTCTTTCACCAAGTGGAAAGATGTGGGTGATTATTTTCCCGACAAAACCATTGTCAACAGGGCTTTTGGTGGATCATCGCTGCCTCACCTGATTGATTATGCTGAGCAGGTTATCTTTCCTTACAATCCTGCACAGGTCATCATTTATTGCGGAGAAAACGATGTGGCTTCTTCCAAGTCCATCACTGCCGATACGGTATTGAACAGGTTCAAGCGTTTGCATGCTTTGATCAGGTCACGTTATCCCAAAGTGCCCATCGCTTTTGTGTCATTGAAGCCCAGCCCGGTAAGGGTTGATTTTCTTGCAACTGTAAAAGAGACCAACAGGTTGATCAAGGATTTCTGCGCAGCATCATCCAAAACTGAATTCATTGATGTGTTCAGCCCCATGTTGAATCCTGATGGAAGTTTCATGGAAGAGCTTTTCGTAAGCGATCGACTCCACATGAATGCCAAGGGGTACATCATCTGGAAAAAAGCCATGGAACCCTATCTGGTCAAAACCAAGGTTCCGGAGAAAAAGCCTGTTGCTGCTATCAAAAGACCCAATATCATTTGGTTGAGTACGGAAGACATGAGCCCCCGCATCGGTGCGTATGGAGACATGACCGTGCCAACGCCCAACCTTGATCGGTTGGCAAAACAAGGAACAAGGTATACGAATGTCTTTACAGCTGCAGGAGTCTGCGCGCCCAGCAGGAATGCCATCATCACAGGAAGAATACAGACCAGCAACGGTGGCCACAACATGCGGGTATTGAACAATACCTATCCTGAGCAGACAGGCCTGCCCAAGAGTTATTCGGCGGTGCTTCCTGTTGGGGTAAAGCACCTGGGAGAATACCTGCGAGCAGAAGGCTACTATTGTACCAACAATGCAAAAACAGATTATCAGTTTGAAGAGGGCGCAACATTTTGGGATGAAAACAGCAACAAGGCGCATTACCGCAACAGGGCTAAAGACCAGCCTTTTTTTGCTGTTTTCAATTGCAACATCACCCACGAAAGCCAGGTATGGGAGAGGGCCAAAAGGCCATTGAGGGTTGATCCGAAGCTGGTGAAAGTTCCCGCCATCTATCCGGATACCGATTCAGTTAGGCTGGATATTGCCAGGTTTTACACCAATGTTTCAGAGATGGATGAGTGGATTGGAGAGAAGATCAGTGAGTTGGAAAAAGAAGGATTGTTGGAGAATACCATTGTCATGTTCTGGTCAGACCATGGTGATGGACTGCCCTATGTAAAAAGAGAAATCACTGATCGGGGACTGCGTGTTCCTTTGATCATCCGCTTTCCCAACAACGGAGAACATAAAACAGACCGTGGAGCCACAGATCAGCGATTGATTTCTTCCATTGATTATGCGCCAACAGTGTTGTCTCTGGCAGGCATCAAACCGCCTCTAAACATGCAGGGAAGGGCCTTTCTCGGCACTCATGCCAGCAAAGGAAAGAACCAATATGTATTTGCTGCCCGCGACAGGCTAGACAGTGATTATGATCGGGTGCGTTCTGTGCATGATGGCCGTTACCAGTATGTCTACAATTTCTTTCCTGAACTGCCCAGGTACATGAACCTTGCCTACAGAAAGCAGCAGGCCTCCATGCGCGACATCATCCGCTTGCGCGATGCAGGCAAACTCAATCCAACCCAGATGCGCTGGTTTGAGCCAAAGGGTACAGCTGAAGAATTGTACGATGTGCTTAATGATCCTTATCAGCTCAATGACCTCGCCAACAATCCTGCCTACGCCACAGTGCTGAACAGGTTCAGGGAAGTGTTCAACAAATGGCAAAAAGAGTTGCCAGACCTTGGTGCCATTCCTGAGAAGCAACTGATCAAACAGATGTGGAATGGTGGAGACAAACCACCTGTGACATCAGATCCATTGTTTGTGCGCTCAGACAATATGGTGGCCATCAAATGCATTACTGACGGGGCTTCCATTGCTTACAAATTGGTGGGCGCTGATGGTATAGTTCCTCAACGCTGGGAAGTGTACATCAAACCTGTACAATTGGAGAAAGGCCAAAAAATCATGGCAGTTGCACAACGCATTGGCTATGTGCAGAGCAAGGTGATGGAGTAAATGCTCAATTGGGTTGTTGCCAAGGCACTTTTCCTGAGGCCCTGATATGTTCTTGCAATGAGTATTTCAAGGCTTTGAACTGTTCATGATCTTTTGTATTGATTGGATTTTTTTCCAGGGGATCCTTGTCCAGGGCATAACCTTTGAATGCTTCAAAGGGATTGTTTTGCAGGATTTTTATATTTCCTTTTCTTGCTGCATAGTAGGCAAGCCCATTGTGTTGCCCGCCTTCTCTTCTCATCCAGTAAACGGTTCTGTCGGTATGAATGGGAGCACCTCCTTTCAACACTGTTGTCAGGTTGATGCCATTGATTGGGTGTTCAACACTTGCCCCTGCAAAGTAGGCCAGGGTTGGGAAAAAGTCCATCAACAAGGCCAGCTGATCGGAACTGCTTCCCGCCTTGATCTTGTCTTTCCAAACAACAACAGCGGGAACTTTTATACCCCCTTCGAGCATGTCTTGTTTTCCTCCATTGAGTGTTCCGTTGCTCTGCCCATGGGGTAAGGAGCCGCCATTGTCTGAGGAGAAAACAATGATGGTGTTGTTGATCTGCCCTGTTGCTTCCAATGTTGCCATCAGTTTACCAATTGACGCATCAAGGTGTTCGACAAGGGCAATATTTTTGACCCTTGATTCAGTTGCATCAGGCTCACGTTGTTTTACTTTTTCAAGGAACTCTACTGGAGGTTGAATCGGAAAATGGGGAGCATTGTAGGCCAGGTAAAGAAAATACGGGGATTTGGATTTGTTTTTTTCAATAACATAATCGACGGCCCAATCCGTAAATAAATCAGTTGCATGTCCTTTGGGATCAATCTCTTTTTCATTCTCTCTCATCCAGTTGATGCCATCGCGGCGGTGCGAATAATAGTCGTCCATCATGTCTCCCAGAAATCCTTTGAACTTGTCAAACCCTTTGTGGTTGGGGATGTTGGGCTTTTCAAATCCAAGGTGCCATTTGCCAATGATGGCTGTTTGGTAGCCTGATTTTTTTAGTACAGCTGGCAAGAGGATGGCATCTTCTTTCAGGTAGCCCCAGGAATCTTTTTCCTGTTGCCTGATGACGCCGGGTACGCCAACCAGATCAGGGTACATGCCGGTCAGGAGTGCAGCCCTGCTGGGAGAACAAACTGTTGAATTGGCATAAAAGGTTTTCAGAAAAATTCCCTTTGCTGCCAGTGCATCGATATGTGGAGTCCTGACATCCTTACCACCGGTGAAAGAGAGGTCTGCATAACCCAAATCATCGGCAAGGATGAAAATGATGTTGGGTTTTGATGCAATGGTTGATTGTGAAACTGCATTCAACTGCAGTAGCAACAAGAGGTTGAAGAAAACAAAGGTTTGTGGCTTCATGGTTTAAATATAGCCAATTCTGTTTTTGTCAAGCCCCGTGCCTAAAGGTTTTCCTTCACAAAATCAGCGCAGTATTGTTTGATCATCTCCCTGACTGTTCTGAACTGCTCCATGATTTCTTCTTCTGTTCCTTTTGCTTTGGCTGGGTCAGGAAAATTATAGTGAAATATTTTTGCACCTGTAGGAAAGTAGGGGCATCTTTCTTTTGCATTGTCACAAACCGTGATCACAAAGTCCATGTCAATGTTTTGGTATTCCAGCACATTGTTGGATGTATTGTTTGAAATATCAATACCATCTTCTTTCATGGTTGCAATGGCCCTGGGATTCACGCCATGGGTTTCAACGCCGGCAGAATAGATCTCTGCCTTTCCGGCGGTCATTGCTTCAAGGTATCCATGGGCGAGCTGACTTCTACAACTGTTGCCTGTGCAGAGCACGAGTATTTTTTTCATGACGATGTTATTTGTTTAGCAGCAGCCACCACCGGGTGTGCATTGTTTGGTTTCAATTGGTTTTTGTGCAAATACAGTGATGCTGAAGATGCCGATCCCTCCTGCGCGAAAACCCGCAATTTCTTCTGCACTCAGGTGGTTGATCAGGATATCATCAGGAATATAAATGGGCTTTTCTTTTTGGATGGTGATGTTGTCAAAACCATTGGCATTGATCAGCTCAAGATACACCTGTTTTTGAATCGCACCGGATACACATCCTGCGTACATCTCAGCCGTTTCTTTCAGTGCATTGGGCAGGGCTCCCACCAAGACCACATCTGAGATGCTGAAGTGACCACCAGGCTTCAATACCCTGTATATTTCCTGAAACACAGCATGTTTGTTCGGAACAAGGTTCAGTACACAATTGCTCACCACAACATCAGCTACATTCGATGTGATGGGCATCTGTTCAATATCACCTTGCCTGAATTCAACGTTGTTGAAGCCTCTGGCTTCAGCATTTTTTCTTGCCTTCTCAATCATGGCATTGGTGAAATCAATGCCGATCACTTTTCCTGTGGCACCGGTTTCATGGCGTGCAATAAAACAATCATTTCCTGCGCCGCTGCCAAGATCAACTACTAGATCACCTTCCTTGATTCTAGCAAACTGTGTTGGCAGTCCGCATCCAAGTCCCAAATCGGCATCGGCATTGTAGCCCTCAAGTGTTGAATAATCATCAGACATGATATTGTACACTTCCGTACTGCATCCTCCGGTACCACAACAGGAAGACATATTTGTTTCCTTGTCTTGCAGTGCGATCTCGCTGTATTTCTGTCTTACGATTTCTTTTAATTCTGCTTCGGTTTTCATTTTGTATTTTTTAAGCGTGATGGAT
>CANEWJ010000100.1 GCA_947442625.1 Chitinophagaceae bacterium | reverse complement strand
TCAGCAGTTTTACTGACAGGTGCAATTCCTGTATAAAAACTTCGATTGATTTCTCCAGGAAACAATACCTGCATGTATTTATTGGGTCGGTTTTTCTCCTCAATGGTGAACAGTGCTGCTACGTCTTGGTTGTTTTCTCCTGAGGACTGGATGTTTGCAATGGCACTGAACCCGGGCGGATCAAAAGGCTTTTGTGAAACGGGAAATTGGGTTGGCTTCAGGGTGATGGGATTTCCTTTGCTGTCACTCAATTTAAGTTCATTGCCGATGTTGTGGTAAACATATTCATTGCTCAGGGGATGCGATGACCTGTAAATATCAACATAGTAGCCACTCGTGGGAGAGGTTCTAACAATGGCCATGGTTCTTTGCTGGTTTGTTTTTGTACTACCATCCGTGTATCGGGTGTCTGTAAAGGAGCATTGGGGTGAAACAGCCATCAGTCCTGCCTTTGGCTCCATCGCCTTCAATTTTATTTCTCCTATTTTCTTGGTGCCCCCACCTCCTTTGAAATATGGTACGGAGCCTGATGCAGCACCTCCTACAACGGTATTGTGGGCTGCCCATTGCGCATAATATTTGACATGCGAAACGTGTTCATAATTGGTGCCGTTTCCAGGGTCTGGTCCCATCACGGTTCCTGCTCCATACAACTCCATGGACATTCCGTTGGCATGGTTATGGTTGTAGGTGGCACCTTGAACCACATACATCAACCCCGTCTCCTTGTCTGATCCATTTCTTTGCAGGTAGGCTTTTGCAAAGTCCAGTTCACCACTGCGCGGCCATTGGTAAAGAATGGCATTGTTCAGCGGCAGCTCAGGCAGATAAGAAAGCAGTCCTAGGTAGTTGGATGCTTCCCGCTTATAGCCCTTTTTGTCTATCAGTACTTGCATTGCAGCCGCGAGCTGGGGGAGGATGGGGTTGGCATATTTTTTCGCCATGGCCATACCAATCTCCAGGCATTCTGCACTTTGGCTAGCCGGTCCTGTATCACCAAACGAAGGAGCCATCAAATTGGGAAATGAATATTTCAACATCACATAAGAGGCTTGCAACAATTCCGGGCTTTTGCTGAAAATACCGTACCCGTTTTTTTCCATGGCAATGGAAGATATCAGCAAATTGCTTACTGGAAAATTATGGTAACCGCTGGGCTCTTCCCAATGTCCATCTGGCGTCATCATTTGCTTTACCGTCGATGGGATGCTGAGGTGTCCGCAACTTCCATTGATGGTGTCTTTGGTGGTATAGTACTGAAGATAAAAATCTCTTTTGCTTTTGTTCTCTAACGCCAGTGCGGAGAAGACCATGGCAGGGGCCTGTGCTGCATACCAGTTGTTGGCCCAAAACCCCCTGAATGTCATGGTATGGGCAATTTTTTCAAAAACCGGTTCATACCATTTTGTTTCATATTTGTTTTCTCTGAGGTAGTCATACAGAAAATCATATACCAATGGCAATTGCTGGTAGTTTCTGTCGCCAAGCGTTTGTACGGACATAAAACCTGTGCGGCAGGGGCCATGGATAGGATTTTGGAAATAGGCACCTCTTGCCCATTGTGAGAGAATGTCGGCACCAAATTTTGCATATTCTTCCTTGCCACTCAACCAATATAAAATTGATGCATCCAGGGCTAGTTGATTGATCTCTCCATTGATATCATCTACAAAAGTTTGTGGACTAACCCATTCCTTTTTTCCTTGAGGGCCTTCATTTTGAAGAAGCATCAACAATGAACTGTCGTAAGGTACCAGTTGTTCAATGCGGGGTTTTCGGTAGGAATATCCATCCTTGCTCACAGGAGGGCGTTTGTGAGGGGCCACCCGAACAGTAGGATGGGGTGCATTCCCGGCATAGCTGACCAGGGCTGTACCTTCGGCATCTGAATAAAACTCGGTATACTGTTTTCCTTTGCCACGGTTCATCAAATAGCGGCTCAGGATCCATTCAGGATCTTTTTGATGGCGTTCAACATAGGGCCTTAGCCGATTCTCCATATCATTGAAAATGGTTCTTGCCCAGGAATGCTCATTCATTTTATTGAGGATGATTGTTCTATCCTGCGTGTTTACAAGAATATGGGGATGTTTTTCCTGGGCATGGGTCTGTTTCAAGAAACCCATAAGCAGCAAACAGGCAGTAAGCAAATATTTCATATCAGTTTTTTTTGATCGAGCGTGATAAAGCGGGTCGGACAATTCATTGGTTGTTCTTCAATGCAATGGGTTTTTCAACATTGTTTTCCATGTTGTAGGGCAGTTTGAAAACATCCCCTTTTTTGTTGCTGAAATACAGTTCAGATCTGGAAAATTCGGAGGCATTGCCATCTGCCCAGAATGCATAGAAGTCTTTGTGGGCGTGCAATGGCCTTCTTGCGTAGGAATGGTTGCTGTTGCTGTTTTCTGTCAGCATTTTTGTCTTTTTCCAAGTCTTGCCCTCATCAATGCTTTCCCAAACGGCCATTTCACCACCTGTGCCAAAAGGTTGTGGGCCGGCTTCTGTGGGGCCAATGATGGTCCAGTTTTCTTTTTCTATATACAAGGATCCCATATCATAATTGTGGGTTGAAGCAGTCAACCGGTGTTCGTTCCATTTCCCATTTTTCCAGTGAAAAATAATCCAATCCCTGGGGTCGCCTTGTGGGCCGGGTTGATGATGTTTGCTGATCACGGCCAATACAATGGGATTACCATCCTTGTCAAAATTCAGGTCGTTCAGGTAAACCAGTTTGTTTTCTTTTTCAACATCACGCACCAGGGCAGCATGCTGCTTTGTCGAAACTGGCGTGGATACTCTTTTCCCATCTATGGTCTGCCATGATTTTCCCATGTCTTCCGATTGAAGGAGGTAGAGGTTGGTTCGCTTGTCTACATTGCCTCCTGGGTGGTAATTGAAAACGGTAACCAGCTTATTGCCATGCAATCCGGACAACTGGTAATGTCCTCCCATGCCGGCCAGCTTTTCATCTGCTGTCCAGCTTATGCCATCAATACTTGTTCTCCAATAGAGTTCCCTGCCGTTGGTGTATTTGGTGAAAAGGTAAAAAAAGCCTTTTCCGGGAATGAACCAGGGCTGGGGATAGGTCATTTCCCCTTGGCTGATCTGTGTGAATCCATCAATGGAATAGGGTTGTGTGCTTTTGAAAATCAAACCAGGCCTGCTTGTATTTCTGCCGCTGACAAAGACCCAGATAAACCCTTGATCATCTATGGATATGGATGCATTATCGTGTGGATCGTTCACGCCCATCTTGTCATACACAATGGTGGGCTTGGGAACTTGTTTTTTTTTGTGATCAAAATAGGAGATGGCAATCAGCAGGTGTTTTTCATTCTCAGCAGTGGTGGCGCCATATACAAAAAATGTTTTGTTGGCTTTTTTGCTGTACACCGCCACTGGCATATGATTGGCGGTATAGGTGCCCAATCCGCCAGAGTATTTGTCTCCGTATGAAGAGAATTGACCCAGCGTAAACCAGATGCCCTTGTAGCCATCGGCTTTTTGTTGTGCCATTGATGAGATTGACTGCAAAATACAGACGCATCCTACCCACAAACATTTTAGCATGGCCAGATCAATTCTTCCAATTTTCAAGTGCCGGTATGTTTTTTAATTTGCTTTTCCCTTTCTCGCCAGGGATCAGGCTAACGTTCAAAGCAATTTTTGTATTGGCTGGAACCGTTACTTCAAACCCAGTAAGGATGGTGCCAGGATTGGGCGCATCATAGGATTTGGGTGGATCGGTTGACCAGGTCTTCATTTTGAGGTTGGGTAATTTTCCAACATCCAGGATAAGGGTCTTCCCATCTTTGGTAAGCAAAGCCTGGTGGTCATTGATGATGCGCACATCAGCTGGTGTAAGCATGGTCCAGCGGATGGTTGTTTCCTTATTAAGGGTTTCAATCTCATCACGAATCAGCACCTGTTTTTTATCGACCACTGCGATGCCTCTTTTTGAAGCCGCAACCTGACCTTTATAAATTTCAGAAAGATCAATGATGGTATGCATGAAATCAGGATTACTGGAAGAGCCAATGATAGGGGCATTGCCTGTTACCAGTTGGTGCTGGCTGTCAATGGCCAGTGTATTGTGTACAAGATTGGTGAGCCGGAACACTGTCCATCTTTCCGCATCCTGTGTTCTTCCAAACAATTTTATGCCTTTTGATTCCAGTGATTCATAATCCTGCATGCCAAAGTCCATGGCCCATCTTACCCCGTCAGCTTCCATCACAAATGAACCAATGTCCATGTGGGCGTGGTTGATGGACACTGAGCCACCTTTTGTTGCCACATAAATGGCATTGGGGTCCGTCCATGAAGTGCGCATCATGGCAACAGGATTTTTTCCATTCCCCAGCCACATGGTTTCTTTTGGTGCACTGATATTATCAATGGAAATGCCACCACTCCAGAGCATGATGGCAGGGAACAGCCTGTCAAGGACCAATGCTTGCGGTTTTCTATTTTTCAGGTAACTTCTTTCCACCCAGAGCAAAGAAGGGTCATTTACCTTGTTGGCCAACCAGAACATGGCAGGGTGAAGACCACCGCTGCCACCGGCATCAGAATAGTTGAAAGGCTTACCAGTGGGCCCTGTCATGTTTTCCATGAAGCCTGCGGTTTTCATGAATCCGGGCAACTGGTTCAGCCCAAAATCTTTTCCAAACAATTTTTCAATGGCACTGATGAACATAACATTGAAACTCGTGCCATATCCCCAATAGCCATAGCCCTCAGGATAGACGCCATCAGGTGCATAATCATGCATGGGCAATACAATTGAGCCAATGGCACGGTTGATGATTTCTTTGGCCAGCTTGGGTTGGTCTTCGTAGATGGCCATCGCCCCATAGGTCATGCCGGCATTGCAGACCTGGTTCCAGTTGTGTTCTGCTTTTAGCCAGCCGTTGTATTTTGACTCCATTGATGGCTCCAATCCCTTTTTCAAAATAGCCTCTTTGATGATGTTCTTTGAAGCTTCAGATAAATCGTTGTACAACCAATCATAGCCGATGGCAATTGCCATGGTCATTTCAGCCACGTCAAGGAAATGCGAAGGATTCCAGTCGCTGAAACCTGCGATGGCAAGCATCTCCTTCTCAGCCCTGTCGAAGTATTTTTTATCTGCTGTTGTTCTGTATGCATAGGATAGAAAGAAAAGCCTGCGCAGGGCCTCCCTTGATTTGTCCAACAAGCGTCTTCCTATCTGAATTCTTTGGATCGGCGCAACGTTAATCAACCTGTCAGATTCATTGATGATGGCCTGTTGGGTATTGGCCCAAACCGTGTCCTTGCCGATGCTCAATTTGATGTTGTTTTCTTCCCCTTTCAGCATCAGGATGCGGGGATGGGCTTGCATGTTTTTGATTTCGCCGATATGGTCGGTTTGTGCTGTTGCTGTATGCTGGATGAGGATGAACAACAGAAAAATTGCACACGACTTGAAGAATGGATTCATGGTATATGGCTCTTTTAAAATGTAGATTCTTTTATAATCAATTGATTGTCAGAGTACAATGTATTTTTTTTTCTTTCATATTTTGTTAATGTTGGAGTAACATCCTTACAATAAGTAGCTATTAAGTTTGTAAGATTCTAATCTAATCATTCTAACTGATTTTATGACTAAAAAAGTATTTGAAATTTATAGCAAAATAATCATTTTTGTTTTGTTGGGTTTCACAGCCAATGGGCAATCAATTTTATTGAACGGTAGGGTTACCGGTAGCCAGGGTGTTGTCATTTCTGGTGTCAACGTCCAACTTGTTGGTAAAAATGCAGGTACAATTTCTGATGACAAAGGGTATTTTAAAATTGCAATAGGATCTGCAAATGATCGATTGGCGTTTTCTGCCATAGGCTACATGCCCAAGGAAATTGTTGTTGGAAACGCCACTTCAATTGAAGTGGTATTGCAAGAGGATAATCAAACTTTGGGAGAAGTTGTTGTCACTGCATTGGGTATCAAGCGAGCTGAAAAGTCTTTGGGTTTTGCAGCACAAACCCTTCAGTCTAAGGCTTTATTGGATGCAAAGACAAACAATTGGATAAATTCAATTTCTGGAAAAGTTGCCGGCCTTAATATACAAGGGGTAGGTGGAGGTCCTATGGGATCTTCTAGAATTACACTCCGAGGAGAATCTTCTTTGAATTTGGATAATAATCAAGCTTTGATTGTAGTAGATGGTGTGCCGATTTCAGGTAAAATAACAGGCACTGGGTTCAATTCACATTTAGCTGCTGATAGCCCAATCGATTATGGGTCCACAGTTTCTGATTTAAATCCAGATGATATAGAAACGGTAACAGTTCTGAAAGGGCCTGGAGCAACTGCATTGTATGGCAGCAGGGCAGCAGGTGGTGCCTTGGTTATAACAACAAAGACCGGTGTTAGAAAAGACAAAGGGATAGGGGTGACAATTAATTCCAATTTCAATGTTGAACAAGTGAACCGTTGGCCTGATTATCAATTTGAGTTTGGTGAGGGTAGAACAAGTGCCTATTATTCTTATTTAAACAGTGTAGATGGAATCAATACCAGCACAACCGCTGCTGCAGGAAGGGCTTGGGGGCCAAAATTCAATGGTCAATCATATTTTCAATACAATCCTTCAGACCCAGATGGAAAACCGACAGAAAGAACACCTTGGGTTGCTTATGATGATTATATCTCAGGCTATTTCCAAACCGGACGCACTTTTTCAAATAGCATCTCTCTGGATGGGGGTACAGAGAAAGGATCGGCTAGATTTTCATTTACCCATCTAAAGAACGAATGGATTGTTCCCAATACAGGGTTTGAACGCATCAATGCCGCGTTATCAGTGAGCCAACAACTTTCAAGTAAATTAAAAATAACTGGGAAGGCAAACTATACGAACAAAAAAAGTGAAAATCTTCCTGCTGCTGGTTATAACAACCAATCGCTCATGTATTTTGTTATTATAGGACCTGCTCCCAACGTTAAACCATCATGGTATAAGCCATATTGGACGCCAGGTTTGGAGGGTGTAAAACAAAAAAACCCTTTTAATCCGGGTCCTGATAATCCGTATTTGGACATGTATGAAATGCTCAATAAAATGAACAAGCATGGATTTATTGGGAATATATCAGCCAGTTATCAACTCAGCAATGATCTGGAATTGATGCTGAGGTCTGGTTTAGACATGTCATTTGAATATCGGTCACAGCAGAGGCCTTTCAGCATGACAAAATATCCGAGGGGTATGTTCCGTGAACAAAATGTGTTTAGTTATGAATCCAACACAGATTTTCTTTTGTCTTACAAAAAAGCATTGGCGCATAGGTTAAATCTAAACGCCTCTGCGGGTGCAAATGCAATGAGTCAAACATATGATTTTGCTGGGCTTTATGCAGATCAGTTGGCCCAACCCGGGATATATCAAATTTCCAATAGTTTAGATCAAGCAGTGGCTGACCCATTCAAAACTAAAAAAGCTATTTATAGCGTATATAGTTCTGCTCAGCTTGCTTTCGATGAAAAAATTTTCTTGGATGTTACGGGAAGAAACGATTGGTCCAGTACCCTTCCATTTGCGAATAATTCATTTTTTTATCCTTCTGTAAGCAGTAGTTTTATTTTGAATGAAATGTTCAAATTGCCTGCTGCTGTTTCATTTGCTAAACTAAGGGGTTCTTGGGCACAGGTAGGTAATGACACCAGGCCTTATCAAACAAATCGGTATTACGACAGGATTTATAGCAATAGTTTTACAAATCCTTCAACACTTTATAATGCAGATTTAAAACCAGAAATTACTTCTAGTTACGAGATTGGATTGGATTTACGTTTATTAAACAATAGGATAGGTTTTGATTTTGCCATGTTTAACAACAAAAGCCGCAATCAAATCCTTGCTGTTCCCTTAGACCCTACTTCTGGATTCTCAAATGCCTTGATCAATGCAGGTTTGATCAATAGCAAAGGCATAGAGCTTAAATTAACTGGCAAAATTATCAAGAATAAAAACTTCTCTTGGAACAATACCTTGCTTTGGTCTCGCAACAGAAGTTATGTACGTGAATTGGCAAGTGGCATCACCAACCAAACAATTTATAGCCATAGTGGAAATGTAACCATAGAAGCAAGGGTTGGCGGTCTGATGGGAGACATGTACGGAAGAGGTTTCCAACGTTCAGAGGACGGTAAAATAATTTATGGCACCAACGGCTTACCAGCACAATTGGATCCAACAATCAAAAAATGGGGCAATGCATTTGCAGATTGGAAAGGAAGTGTAGCCAATGAATTTATATACAAAGGACTAAAACTAAGCGTATTGATCGATGGACAGATGGGCGGTAGCATGTACTCACAAACCAATCATAAGAACAATACATTGGGAAAAACAAAGGTCACACTTCCTGGCAGGGAAGGTGGAATAGTGGGAGATGGTGTAGTGAAGCAGTTAGATGGTAAATATAAACCCAATACCACCAATGTTGCTGCCAGCGCTTATTATGATAATTATTATCAAATCAGCAATGCAGAAACAAACATCTTTGATGCAAGCTTCGTTAAGATTAGAGAAGTCCGCTTTGAGTTTAACCTACCTCAACAATTTTTACAGAAACTGGGAATAAAACAAACATCTGTTGCATTGTTCGGACGTGAACTTTTCAATTTTACCAAATTTCCTGGATTCGACCCTGAAGGAGGAAACTTAAACAATGGAACACTTACACCCGGTGTGGAACTTACTCAATTCCCATCTGCTCGTAACATGGGTGCAAACCTCACATTCAAATTTTAATTGAACTCAAACAAGTGTAATGAAAAAATATATTCAAAACAACAGAATTGTCATCTCAATGCTCTGCCTAATTCTTTTGGTATTCTCTGCTTGTACTAAAAAATTTGAAGAACTTAATACTGATCCCAATAGGCCAAAGAGTGTAAACCCTGGAGTAGTGCTTGGTCAGTTGCAGTATAGAATTGTAAATAATGCTGTTTCTGCTGCCAGGAATTTCACACATGAGCTTATGCAAGTGGACGCACCGAGGGCAAGCACAAGTGGGTTAGGACTTCATCGTTATACAGTTAATCCAGGTGCCGCGGTTTGGTCATCATTTTACCAAAACATTACAGACATCGAAGATATTTATTCAGTTTCTGATAAATTGAAAGAGAACAATTATAAAGCCATAGCATTGGTATATAAAAGTTGGGCATATTCTATTTTGACAGATTTGTATGGAGATGTTCCATATAGTCAGGCAATCAAGGCTACCGATGGAAAATTCAAGCCAGCTTTTGACAAGCAGAAGGATATTTATGTTCAGATGTTAAAAGATCTCGAAACCGCAAATGGATTATTTGATGATACCAAAGCATTGACTTATGGAGGTGATATGGTGTATAATTCAAATGTTCTCACTGGAACCAAGAACGTTGGCATACAGATGTGGAAGAAATTTTCTAATTCTTTGCGGTTAAGGCTATTGCTCAGGATCATAAAAAGAGATGGTGAAATTGATGTAAAAACACAGATAAGAAACCTATTGTCAGAGCCTTTGAAGTATCCGACCTTTACTTCAAATGCTGATGATGCAATTTTCAGGTATCCTGGTACATATCCTTTCTTCAATCCTTTTTTCAATGCAAGAACATTGGATTGGAGGGATGGTACTTATTATACTGAGTTTTTTATCAATCAGTTGAATGCAGTGCAAGACCCAAGGTTGCCAATTTGGGCTATACCCATTTCAGTAGCAGGCGTTCCAACCTTTAGAGGTATAAAGAGCGGTTATCCAACTACCTTGGAGTATGTAGTGGGACAGAATTCAAGTTATACAGACGCTTTGAAAACGCTGCCACAATTAGGGGTTATGATGACGTGGTCTGAAGTGGAATTCATCAAAGCAGAATTAGCATTGAATGGATTTACAACAGGAAAAACAGTAAAAGCGCATTATGATGCAGGAATTTCAGGTTCTATCGTTCAATGGGGCGCAACAGTTCCGGCAGGGTTTTTTGCAAAAAGAGGGGTAGCATTGGATGAGACGGCGAGTAAAGATGCCCAGTTCCAACAAATCATGCTCCAAAAATATTTTGCTTACTTTTTTGTAGATTACCAGTCTTGGTTTGAAAAAAGAAGAACTGGATACCCTGTACTTCCACGTGGAACGGGTATTCCAACCGCCAATAATTTCCCAAGCAGGGTGCCTTATCCAACTTATTTGCAATCACTCAATCCAGAAGGACTGGCAGCAGCAATAACATCGATTGGACCTGATGTAAGTGCTAC
>CANEWJ010000099.1 GCA_947442625.1 Chitinophagaceae bacterium | reverse complement strand
TTTGCTGCAGGCTTCAACTTACCAATCGTGACGGACAATCCTGATGAACTCATTCACCATCCAGCCATTGATGCGATCTTGGTTTGCACACCTACAGACCTTCATGCAGATTATGTGGTGAGGGCCGCAAAAGCGGGGAAGGCTGTATTTTGTGAGAAACCGATTGATCTCTCTCTTGAAAGGGTGAGGAAAACCCTTGCACTGGTTGAACAAGCGGGAACACCATTGATGTTGGCTTTCAATCAACGCTTTGATCCACATTTTCAGGAGATCAGGAAAGGCATCGAGGAAGATAAAATTGGCCGCCTTCGCAGCATTCACATCACAAGCCGCGATCCCTCACCACCGCCCATTTCCTATATACAGCAATCAGGAGGTCTGTTCATGGACATGAGCATTCATGATCTGGACATGGCAAGATATCTTTTGAACGATGAAATTGTTGAAGTATATGCCAAGGGCTTCAACATCATTGATCCAGAAATTGGTGCAGTTGGCGATATCGATACAGGCTATATCCTGCTCACCAGTAAGAACCAGGTCACTGTCTTCATTGAAAACAGCCGACAATCCAGTTATGGATATGACCAACGGTTGGAAGTCTTTGGTTCCAAGGGCATGATGATGGCAGAAAACCCGCTTAAAACAAACCATGTATTTCTTGACAGCGGAGGTATGCACAGGCCACGAAACCAGGATTTCTTCATTGATCGTTATGCCGAATCCTACAAAGCAGAAATGCACGCCTTTGTTGAGGCCCTGAACCAAAAGAAACCCATGCCCATAACCGGGGAGGACGGTCTACAGGCCATGCTTCTTGCGCTGGCAGCCGAAAAATCGATGAAAGAAAACCGTCCCGTACGCCTGGCTGAAATAGGCGGTTGAGTATGCATATTTTTTTAACAGGGGCAGTAATGGTCATGTGATGATAAGGCTAATTAGCTGTATATTAGGCTTACTTCATTCAAAATGGGCAGATTCATCGATCAACTTAATGTATACGCGTATGCATAAATTTAAATGTATTGTTCTTTCGGTTTTATTGTGGGCATCACTTGCTCCGCCAAACGCCGCGTATGCTTCTTCTGCGAAAGGGGGAATGTGTAAGCTCAATTACAAAGGGGCCACAATAGCCTTTGAAACTAAAGCAGCCATGAATTATTCACCTAAACTTGAAGGGAGTGGATGGGTATCACCAGGGAACACTACTTATTTTATTAATCCTGTAAATGGTAACGATGATCATTCAGGTTTAACAGAAGATCAAGCATGGCGCACATTCAGCCACATCAATCAACTGCAGTTTTCTCCGGGCGACAACATAAAAATCACCGCTGCTGGCAAGTTCAATCAAACGCTTATTTTAAGGGGTAAGGGGACAGTAAACAACCCTGTCAAAGTTCATTTTGCTTCTGGTAAGTATGATTTTTTTACTGATAGTCTTCACAGGAAAAAATACAATATCACCAATACCAATGACAGTCCAGATAGCCTAAAAGCCGTTGGAATTCTTTTGGAGCATGCAAAAAATTTTAACATTTCAGGCGCTGGGGCCGAAGTTATTTGTCGCGGCAAAATGATCGAAGTTTGTATAGACAGCTGCGAAAATATATCAATAGATGATCTTCATTTTGATTACCACAGGCCAACGGTTTCAGAATTTACTGTGGTTGCTGCAGGCGATGACTATGCAGATATCCAAATTCACAAAGATTCTGAATATACAATCGAAAATGGTGCTATACAATGGATTGGTGAAGGCTGGAATTATGATACAGGGTTGGCACAAGAGCTTGATTTGCTGACCAACGATCTTCGGCGCATGAAAGATCCGCTCAAAGGATTGACATTGAAAGAAATAAAACCATTTTTAATTCGTGTCAGCGGAAAACATACAATGAAAGCAGGTCGTATTTACCAGCTCCGTGATGTTTTCAGGGATTATGCTGCTGTGTTTACCCGGGGGAGTAAAAATATTTCCTGGAAAAAAATACAATTCCATTTTATGCATGGCATGGGTTTAGTCTGTCAGTTTTCAGAAAACCTTTCCTTTGATTCAGTTACAATAGCTCCCGACAAAGCAAGCGGCAGAACTTCTGCAGCTTGGGCTGACTGTATGCATTTTTCAGGCTGTAAAGGAAAGTTACTGATAAAGAACTGCGTGCTTTCGGGAGCACACGACGATGCCATCAATGTTCACGGAACTTACCTAAGCATTGTTGAAAAAATTGGGGACAAGCAACTAAAGGTTCGGTTTATGCACAAACAAACCTACGGTTTTATGGCTTTTAACAAGGGGGATGAAATTGAATTTGTCAACCAGGAATCATACGCATCATCTGGTACGAACCGGGTAAAAGAGGCGGTATTGCTCAATCCTAAGGAAATGTTGTTGACGTTTGAAAAGAGTTCTCCTCAAGGGCTTGCTATCGGGGATGCTATCGAAAATGTTACCTGGACACCTGAAGTAGACATTAGGAATTGCAAGGTATCTTGGGTTCCTACCCACGGTTTTCTTATATCTACACGGCGAAAGGTACTCGTGGAAGGGAATGAATTTTTAGCAACCCACATGAACGCCCTTCATATGGCAATTGATGCCAATAGCTGGTATGAGTCAGGTTATGTAAGGGATATGACCATTCGCAACAACAAATTTATCCGATGTGCAGAGCCTGTAATCGCTATTGCTCCTTGGAATAGAATGGCCAACAACTCCGTGTATCAGCATATAAGGATTGAAAACAATGAATTTTTCCTTCGCAATGAATTGATAGTAAAGGCAAATAGCACAAATAACCTTGTTGTTGGTAGAAATACAATTTATGCAGAAAAGAATCTCAATAATAAGGTATCAATAAATACAGGAGATTGCAAGGATCCAAAGGTTACCCAAAACAAATACATCATTCAGCCCAAAAAGTTGTAAGGCAAAAACACCCACATTCGCCACATTTCATGTTGCTTGTTGACACCCTGATTCACCGACAATATTCTGCCTAAAATTGTCATCATTGGTTCTCTTTCTAAATATTGCTAAATTTATACACACCATTTTATCGTTACAACCATGCCAAGCACCTCACTCCAGCAACACCTCCGCGAAGCCGGTTACGATCTTATTGACGGCCCTATCCGAAACCACAAACCCCTGCAGCTATGGCTGAAAGAGGGTTTCAACCAGCCGGAACTCTATTACGCCAATATCTTGCATGCATTTAACAGCAATAAAAAACTACGCATCGCCAAAGATCCCGGGCTCGACATCAAGGATACAGACAAGAATGAATATGCTTTCCAGATTGGGATCACCATGGTGCAGGAATGGATGCAATCCATCGGCATGCCTCCCATCGATTTCAGCAGCGCCATCAGCGCTGGTAAAAAAGTAACCATCTCTTACAGGAACGCCATCACGGAACTGATACCCACTGGTGACCTGACCGACTTTCTCAGCGATGCAGATTTCCTTCACCCCAACCCGGTGCTGCTGCGCAATGCCAACCGCAACAACCTGCTTTTGATCACGGGGGTGGTAACAGCTGAACAATTTGTCGCCGAAATGGAAACAGATGGCAACATCAACAGCAAGATCATCAATGGCCTAAAGAAGTCTGCCAACAACAAGATTGATTTTTCTTCCACCAAAAAAAATACATTCAGGATGGTGGCCGGCACCGGTAGGTTTCCAGTAGCTGTAAAAGCCAACCGCATTGATTTCGACAAGGGCAGGTTCAATGGCCTGCAGTTGGTAACCGATGGAAGGGATTTGTTTTAGTCAGCAGCCATGAGCCTTTTATGTGTCAGAAAAAGATAATTTCTTGTATTTTTTTAGTGTAACTTCAATAGAGTAAATTCTTTTAATGACAAAAGCCACTGGTTTTGAGTTGATTTATCAAAAACTTCTTTCTGATAAAACCAAGCATTGGGGAGAGCAAGTTATTTTGGTAATTGCCATTGCAAGTTTCTTGGTTCATTTGGCTATCATTTTTCTGGTAGATTTCGGTTTTATTCCAATTGCAGTTACATCAGACCTGCTCAAGAACCCTATTGCAGCGATATATACCCCATTTTCGTTTATCCTTGTTTATGAGGTGTATTTGCTGATTCATTATCTACCCAAATCGATTACGACGTATATCAGCAAGCAATATGAAATCATTACGCTAATCATCATCAGGAGATTGTTCAAAGATCTCTCCTCATTAACGCTTACATCTGATTGGTTTACAATTAAATATGATTTGCAATTCACTTACGATCTGTTAGCCTCTGTTCTACTTTTCTTTCTTATTTATCTCTTTTACAAACAAAGCAAAAAACGGTACAGGGTTATTGATAACACAGCGAATGACAGGGAAGGAATAGCAAGGTTCATAAAAATAAAAAAATACCTTGCCACAGCGCTGGTGCCTGTACTTATAGTGGTAGCAGTTTATTCTTTTATCAATTGGAGCATGAGCACCATCAATCCGCAAGCAAATACAAAGGTTTCCTTCAGCAATATCAACAATATTTTCTTTGAGCAGTTTTTTACGATTTTAATCATTGCTGACGTTGTGCTGTTGTTGTTCTCTTTTTTCCATACAGACGAATTTCATAAAGTTATCAGAAATTCTGGCTTCATCATTTCCACTATTTTGATCAGGCTATCATTCTCTGTAAGTGGCCTTCTCAACACATTGCTCATTGTATCTGCAACCATATTTGGTCTTTTGATACTGATCATTCATAATAAATTTGAAAAAGAAAAAGCTGCTGAAATGGTTGATTCCAGTGCTCATAAAACGTCGTGAAATTGGTTAAATGGCTGTTTTTGATGGATTTGGGTCAATTGTTGGTGTTGGGTAGTCCACTTTATTAAATAATATTGGATAGCAGTTTTAAAGCCCTAACTTCATGAAATAGATTAAATGATTTAACATGTTCAAAAAATTTACTACAACAGACAAGCTATTGTTTATTTCTGCCTTGGCTTCATTGGTGTTTTCTGAGGTGCTTTTCTTCCAGGGCGAAAAACAAGAAGCTATTTTCCTTGGATTGTGGGTTCCTTCCATCTTGGCATTCGGAATTTATCTGAAACTTATAAACAATACAAAAAATGATTGATTTCATCCCCTATTTTGCTGGCCTGATTACACTTCTTTTTAGCATAGGATTTTATTTTGCCATAAGAGAGCCCAATAAGGAAAAATAATCCTTGATTAGTTAGCATATTGATCAGTTTACGGTACTCATTTGCCGCATGATTATATTTAGCAATACCGTAATATTAATTGCCTACTATCAAGAGTGAATTTTTGTTAGTTGATCATTGCTCATTTTTCGGATTGCCACTGTATCTTTCTTCTTGGTTTACTATTACAGTTTTTACTCTCATACGATCCGATTTTTCTGATACAACAAGTTTCCCCAAAGCCATACATTTCTATGCTTGATTTTTTGCAAAAAGGGATGCCATAGCTATATTGTATCCAAATTAATCCTCATTTACATTTTATGAAGCAGAAATTATTTTTTATTTTATTTCTTGTTTTACTTGTTGTACTAGAGGTTTTGCGTGTTTACTTTATCATGCCTTTCCCAGGAAGTCAAGAATCCAATACTTTGGAGATAGCATTCTGGATCGGCAATAATATTGTATGGTTGAGAGCGCTGCTTGTTATTTGTGCTTCATATTTTCTGTTCAAATCATTTTCCAGCACAAAGATTTTTCAGAAAATCATTTATGCTGTATTGATCATTTTTTATGTTGTGGTTTTTTACTTGTTTAACTTTCGATTTTTAGCAGATAAAATGTTTTATCAGCCGAAGGTTGTTCAATTTTCAAACGCAAGTGAAAACAAAATATCCAAAGAAAAACTTGTGCTTGGCGTAGTAATCAATGGCGAACCCAAAGCCTATCCGATTCAAATCATCGGGTATCATCACCAGGTTCAGGATGAAATTGGGGGCACTGCCGTTCTCGTTACCTATTGCACAGTTTGCAGAACAGGCAGGGTATACAAGCCAATTGTTAATGGAAAGCCTGAAACATTCCGATTGGTGGGAATGGACCATTTCAATGCCATGTTTGAGGATGCGTCAACCAAAAGTTGGTGGAGGCAAGTTTCAGGTGAAGCAGTGGCTGGTCCTTTAAAAGGAGCCAAGTTGGTAGAAATACCATCAAGGCAAATGTCATTGGCGTCCTGGCTCCAGCTTTATCCATCTACAAAAATTCTTCAGCCAGACAGTAATTTCCAGAAGCAATATGCTGCGCTGGATGGTTATGACAACGGGTCTTTGAGTAGTTTTCTTGAAAAAAGGGATACAATTTCCTGGCAGCCAAAATCATTTGTTGTAGGTATTGTTTATAAAAACGCGTCCAAGGCATATGACTGGAACAATCTCCAGAAAGCAGGGATTGTCCAAGATTCATTGCCTGGTCTTTCTCTGCTTTTAACTGTAGAGAAGAACAATGCTTCATTCCACAGCTTCAATAGGGAATTGAACGGGGTAGTTTATGATTTTCAATTGGATGCTGATAAGCGTAACATGATCGATACACATACTGGCTCGATATGGACTGTCCAGGGGGCTTGTATTTCCGGCAGCCTGAAGGGCACATACTTAAACCCTATTCAATCTTACCAGGAGTTTTGGCATTCATGGCAGACTTTTCATCCAGGTACAATGCGGTAAGCAGTTTTGTAAGGCGTTATTGAAAAATATAAGTAAATTGAAAAAGACAAAATTTTAATTTCAATTGCTTATGGAAAAGATTTGGTATCATAAACTGCATTCATATAGAAATATATATTTGCTTTCGCTCATCATTATACAGCTGTGCTTTACAATGGCATTGCAAGCACAAAATCGACCCAATGTCATCTTCATACTTACTGACCAATGGAGGTCTACTGCTTTTGGTTTTGCAGGGGATACCCAAGTAAAAACGCCCAACATTGACCAATTTTCAAAAGAGTCTGTTGTCTTCAAAAATTGTGTATCTGTTATGCCCATTTGCACTCCCTACAGGGCTGCGTTGATGACCGGAAGATTTCCGACTTCAACAGGAATGTTCATGAATGATCTTTATCTGCCGGAAAAAGAATTGTGCATGGCTGAAATATTTAAAAAGCAAGGCTATGCCACCGCTTTTTATGGGAAGTGGCATCTTGACGGACACGGGCGGTTGAACAATGTGCAACCTTTCAGAAGGCAGGGATTTGACTACTGGAAAGGCATCGAATGTACCCATGACTATAACAAAATGCCCTATTTTGAAAACAATGATCTGAAGGTTAAATATTGGGACAAATACTCAGCTTTCGCTATTGTGGATGATGCGGCAATCTACCTTGAACAGGCGTCAAAAACCGATAATCCCTTTTTGCTTTTTCTTTCGATTGAATCACCTCACTTTTCCCAGCACACAGCACCCCAGCAATACCAGGACATGTATCCCAAAGAAAAACTGGTGTTGAGCCCCAATGTGATCGACAATAAATTTCCCAATATCAGGGAAAATCTCAAACAGTATTATGCACATTGCACCGCAACGGATAAGGCTATTGGCGATTTAATAAACAAAATCAAGTCCTTGGGTTTATATGATAACTCCATCATCATTTTAACAGCTGATCATGGAGAAATGATGGGATCACATGGTGTCAGACCCCACGAAAAGCAGATTTCCTGGGACGAGTCGGTCAAAACACCTTTTTTGATACGCTATCCTGGAATCGGAAACAATGCCGGTAAGCTGACCCAAACCCCTATCACCACACCAGATGTATTGCCTACCATGTTGTCATTGGCAGGTCTTTCGATACCGCAGACCATTGAAGGCAGAAACATTTCTTCTGTGATCAAAAATCCTACGGGAGTAAATAACAGAGCAGCCTTGTATATGAATGTATATCCCACTGCTCCAACTCCCTTTTCAGAATACAGGGCCATCAAGACCAATCGTTACACGTATGTAAAAACCCCCGACAAACCATTGATGTTGTTTGATCATGTTACCGATTCTTTGGAACTCAACAACCTCATAGACAACAGCAATTACGCCCGGGTAAAGAAAAAAATGGATCGCTTGATGCAAAAGGAACTGAAGGCAATAGGCGACGAGCATTTCAAACCATCTGAGTATTATCTCAATAAATTCGGTTTAACGGAAATGGGAATCAAGCGTGGAGACATCATCAATACCTCCGGCAATCTCGGCAAGGTTTATACACCCAAATCTGATTAAATGAAAGGACCCTGCAACGTATCTTTTATTGTATTTTCCTTGCTTACTTTGTTTTCATTAAAAGGTTTTTCTTCTCATCCTCCCTTGGGTGGTATCAAAAAGGGGAAAGCAAGACCCAATATCCTGATCATTACAGTTGATGATTTGACCTACAATTCAGTAGGGGCATTTGGATGTAAAATACCGGGAATTACTCCTAACATTGATGCACTTGCCAGGAGAGGAATGCGGTTTAATCGTGGCTTCATCAATACTGCCGTTTGCCAACCTTCGCGCCAAGCAATGCTTACCGGACTTTATCCCCATAACAATGGCTCTGAAGGGTTAGAACCCATGAGCATCGATGTAGTCACCCTTCCTGAAAAATTAAAAAAAGCAGGATATACCAACGGCGTACTGGGAAAGGAAATTCACTATCAACCCATGGATAAATTTCAATGGGATTATATTCCTTTTGTCACCGAAAAAGATTCAACATGGAGAAAGGGAAACGGGAGAATCCCTTCTCTTTTTTACGATTACGCCATGACATTCTTTAAGATGTCACAAAAAAACAATGAACCTTTTTTTCTGGTTGCCAATTCCCAAGATCCACACAGGCCATTTGCAGGCACGGAAGAAGACCTGCAGTCATTTGAGTACAATCCTCTCGGCCAAACCCGTCAATTTCAACCTGATGAAATTGAGGTCCCCGCATTTTTACCTGATATACCTGACGTCAGAAAAGAAATGGCACAGTATTATAGTTCCGTTTACAGGGCTGATCTTTCTATTGGTGCAATATTAAAAGCCTTATCCGAAAGTGGCATGGCTGATAATACACTAATCGTATTCATGAGTGACAATGGGTCAGCTTTTCCATACGGTAAATCTCAGTGTTATTATAACAGCAACAGAACCCCACTCATTGTTGCATGGCCGGGTGTTATCAAGCCTGGTGCAGTTGATTCCACCCATGCAGTATCAGGCATCGATCTGATGCCTACCATTCTTGATGCTTTGCAGCTTCCTCAGGAAACAAATGCAGATGGGAAAAGTTATCTACCCTTGTTATTGGGCAAAAAGCAAAAAAACAAAAACCATGTCTACACGACCTACTATCAAATTTTTGCCAAAATAAGGTATCCAATGAGAAGTGTTTTAAATGATCGCTTTAGCTATATATACAACTTCTGGGCTGATGGCAAAACCAGTATGACGGGAGATGCAACGGGAGGGCTGACCTGGAAAGCCATGCTTGCTGCGGCCAAAACTGATGCTGCTATTGCCGAGCGTGTGAATTTCTACAAGTATAGAACACCTGAAGAACTTTACGATTTTAAAAATGACCCCGATGCCCTTCATAACCTGATTGGTGATCCAGCATATCAACAGGAGATAAAAAATCTGCAAAGGCAAATGCTTAAGCTAATGATCAAGTACAAGGATCCAGCTTATGAAACTTATCGGGACAGAAATAAAAAAGATGTGATCAGTAACTTTATGAAACTGCAAAAAGAAAAAGCCAAAAACACAGGAAAGAACATTTTATTTTAGCATGTGTCTTCCAGCTTCAGTTTCTCAAGCAACACTTTACCCATCTGCCTGATCATTTTGTTTACAATCCGGGAGGAACAAAAGCAATCTTGGATGCTGTCAAATGTGAAAACAATTTATTTTTTAAACCATTGATCGCTTCTTTGTACTTATTTTCCTTGATCAGATTGAATTTTTCTCCTGGATCTGATTGTAGATCGGAAAAGACTTCCCTTGGATGTTCACCATGCTTGTCATCTAGCTGGTATTTATAGCGGCCACTATGGATAAGGTATCCCAACTGACTTTCAATGAAAATTTCAGTTCGCCAGTTGTTTACTTTTTTTTCATTCAGCAATGGCACCAAAGACTTTCCTTGAAGACCATTTGGTGGCTGTATCTGTGCAAGTTCACAAAGTGTAGGAAATATATCCAGTCCGTTGCTGACCAGGTGTTGGTTATCGACTTTCCCTTTGTTTTTCAATCCAGGATAAGAAATGATAAACGGCACCCTTGCTGATTCCTCATAAAATACAGTTTTGTGTTCCAGCTTATGGGCACCATCCATTTCTCCATGATCTGCTGTAAACAAGATGATG
>CANEWJ010000098.1 GCA_947442625.1 Chitinophagaceae bacterium | reverse complement strand
TTAGCATCATACTTAGAAGACGCACCTTGGCCAGCTACCAAGGATGAACTGATTGATTATTCCATCAGGAGCGGCGCCCCTATTGAGGTTATTGAAAACCTTCAGGAGCTCGAAGACGAAGGAGACATCTTTGAAGGGATAGATGACATATGGCCTGATTATCCAAGCCAGGATGACTTCTTTTTCAATGAAGATGAATACTAGCATATCTTGATACGCGAAAAGCCACCCGGAGGGTGGCTTTTCGCGTATCAAGAAGGTCTCCCTAAATCGTCTTGTTAAAAAGTCAGTTTGAAATACAACATCAACAGTGAAAGCACCAGGATGATTGAATTTGCTAAAATCATGGCCTTGTCTTTGCCTGTGATACCATAAATAAGCCAGATCACTACATTGGTAAGCAGGATCAGGAGCATCCAAATGGACAAATCACCAACAGACTTGGTTTTCCAGGCCATCCAGACCTGAGGGACAAACGTCAAAGAACCGGTAACAACCCCGATGTAGCCTAAATAATCTCTCCACTTCATATTATCTTGTATTTATTTTTCCATTTGTTCAATGACGGCCTGAGTAACACCGGTGAATGAAAACCCTCCATCATGGAAAAGGTTTTGCATGGTCACCATCTTGGTCATATCCGAGAAAAGGGTCACGCAATAGTTGGCACAATCTTCACCAGAGGCATTGCCCAGAGGACTCATTTTCTCTGCATAGTTCACAAATCCATCAAAACCTTTAACCCCACTACCAGCAGTAGTTCTGGTAGGAGACTGTGAAATGGTGTTGATTCTTACTTTCTTTTTTACGCCATAATGGTAACCAAAACTACGGGTCACACTTTCCAGCAATGCCTTGGCATCAGCCATTTCATTGTAATCCGGGAAAACCCTTTGGGCAGCAATATAACTGAGGGCAACCACACTTCCCCACTCGTTCAGGGCATCCATGTCCCAGGCAGTACGCAATACACGGTGCAAAGACATGGCAGAGATGTCAAATGTTTTTTGGTTGAACCCATAATCAAGTTCGGTATAACTCTTTCCCTTTCTCAGGTTAAGGCTCATGCCAATGGAGTGAAGAATAAAATCGATTCCACCACCAAAATGCTTCATGCTCTCGGTAAAGAGATTTTTGAGATCGTCCATGTTGGTTACATCTGCACCAATAACTGGGGCATTGATCTGCTCCGACAATTTATTGATCTCCCCCATTCTCAATGCAATGGGTGCGTTGGACAATACAATTTCAGCACCTTGTGCATGGCAGGCCAGCGCTGTTTTCCAGGCGATGGACTTCTCGTCTAACGCACCAAATATGATTCCTTTTTTTCCTTTGAGCAGTTGATTGGACATAGCTGATAGATTTGGGGGCAAATATAGGGAAAATGTTTAGGGGTGGAAGGGTTTAGAGGTTTAGAGGTGTAGAGGTGTAGAGGTTTAGGGGGGTTAGACTAAACCATTAAACCTTTAAACCCTTAAACCATTAAACCCCTACACCACTAACCCCTTCATCATTTCCCTCGCCGAAGCCAACACCGCTTCACTGGGGTTTTCACCCGCCAGCATTTTGGCGATGGTTTGGATGCGTTCCTGTTCACTGAGAACACGGATGCTGGTGGTAATGCTGCCATTTTCCTCTTGTTTGAAAACATACAGGTGCTGATTGGCACGGGCTGCAATCTGGGGCTGGTGGGTAATGGCAATGAGCTGATGGGCATGGGCCAGTTCTTCCATCAGCACACCTACCTGCTTGGCGGCTTCACCACTGATGCCGCTGTCAATTTCATCAAATATCAAAGTGGGCATCTCCAAAGAACCTGCCACCAAAGATTTGAGCACCAGCATCAACCTGCTCAGTTCTCCGCCGCTGGCCACTTTGTGCAAGGACTCGTAGCGGCCACTCTTGTTGGCATCAAAAAGAAATGAAACCTCTTCTGTACCTGAAGCGGAAAGGGCAATGGGCTTGAGGTCTATTTTCAATGAAGCATTGGGCATGCCCACTCGCTTCAACAATTCATTTGAAGCCCCTTCAAGGATGGGTACCTGCGCCATGCGTTTCTTGTGCAGTACAGATGCCAGTGCTTTTGCCTGGCCATGCAGGGTTTCCAATTGTTTTTGCAATGCGGTCATTTCATCCTGAGAATTTTCAAAAACCGCAAGATCAGTAGCCAGTTGAGTTCTTTTTTCAACCAGATCATCAATAACAGAAAGGGCATGCTTTTTTGACAAGCGCTGGGCGTTGGCCAGTCGCTCGTTCAACTGTTCCATTTTTTTATCGTCAACCGAAATTCCATCCAGCAAAGATTCCAGGTCATTGCTGATATCCTTGATCTCCACATAGGAAGACTCCAGCCTTGCAACCAATGCAGGCAAGGAAGGATGATGACTGGCCAAAGACTGGAGCAGCGATACCATTGTCCGAATTTGCGGAATCAAGGGCTGCTCACCTTCGTTCATCACAAAGCCAATTTTTCCAATGCCCAGCCTGATCTGGTCTGCATGAGAGAGCAGGTCAAGCTCTTCCTCAATCAGCCTGGCTTCACCATCGGTCCAGTTCAGTTCCTCCAATTCATTCAACAGGAAAATCTTGTAATCCCTTTCCTGCTGGGCCTTTTGGAGCAGGGCTTCAAGTGATGCAATCTTTTTCTGAATGGCTGTAGATTGTACAAAAAGAGCTGAATAAGCCGTCATTTCTTGGAGGCATCCAGCCCTGGCATCCAGCAAAACACGCTGGAAATGTTTATTCCCCAACTCCAGTGTATCAAACTGTTGGTGCAGGTCTACCAAAATTGTTGCCAGTTGCTGAAGCTGGACAAGGCTGACGGGAGTATCATTGATAAAGGCCCTTGACTTGCCTGATGACTGAATTTCTCTCCGAAGAATGATTTCTTCTTCTGCCTCCATATCTGCCTCAATGAAAAATTGCACGATTGAAGCAGTGCGCATGGTTTTGAACACCGCCTCAATGACGGTCTTCTTGTCCTTGTCTCTCAATTGGGTACTGTCTGCCCTTTCGCCAAGCGCCAACCCCAGCGCACCCATCAGGATGCTCTTGCCGGCGCCGGTTTCCCCTGTAATAATCACCAATCCTTTGGAAAATGAAATTTCCAATTGCGCGATGATCGCATAATTCTGGATGAACAGCCTCTCTAACATTCACCAAAAATAGATATTTTTAAATGCATTACCTTGCTGACTTAAACGGAAAATCATGTCTTCTTTACTGCTTTTTTCTTTCGTTTTAGGGTATTTTACCCTTTTGTTGGGTGTGGCCATGTACACTGCAAGAAATGCCACCAACGAATCCTTCTTCATTGGCAACAGAAATTCTAACTGGATGCTGGTGGCATTTGGCATGATTGGCACGTCTCTTTCTGGGGTGACCTTTGTTTCAGTACCCGGCACCGTGGGAAACATCTCCCCAACAGGATTCAATGGATTCGCCTATTTCCAGGTGATCATTGGATACGTTTTCGGATACCTTGCCATTGCCTACGTATTGATTCCCTTGTACTACAAACTGAACCTCACTTCCATCTACCATTATCTTGACCAGCGTTTTGGAAAAGAAAGTTATAAAACCGGTGCCTTGTTCTTCATCATCTCAAGAACTTTCGGCGCAACAGCCAGGTTATTCCTTGTTATCAATGTGTTGCAGATTTTCATTCTTGACAAAATGCATGTGCCCTTTGTTTTTACAGCAGCATTGATCTTGCTGATGATCCTGCTCTATACCTGGAAAGGGGGCGTAAAAACCATTGTTTATACAGATACCTTGCAGACAAGCTTTATGCTCATAGGACTGATCATCTGCCTTGTCTACATCCTTTCCAACCTTGACCTTTCTCTCGGGCAGGCAATGGGTATGATGACGGAAAGGGGATACACAAAAATCTTTGAAACCGACATCAACAGCAAGGCTTTCTTTTTAAAAAACATCATTGGAGGGGCGGTTATTGCCATCGCCATGACAGGGCTTGACCAGGAGATGATGCAGAAAAACATCAGTGTCCGAACCATGAAAGATTCCCAAAAAAACATTTTCACTTTCACCGCAATCATGGTGCTGGTGAACCTGCTTTTTTTGGTTTTGGGGGGGCTGCTCTATCTCTACCTTGCTGACAAGGGTGCCTCCTATGAAGGAAAACAATTCTTGTTTGAAGGGAAAAATGTGATCGGCGATGACCTGTTCCCCACCATTGCCCTTTTTCACCTCCCCCCGGCCATTGGCATCATCTTTATCATTGCATTGATCTCTGCCTTGTTTCCCAGCGCTGACGGAGCCCTTACCGCATTGACATCCTCCTTTTGTATTGACATCCTGGGCATCAGAAGAAAAGAAGGTCTTTCTGAAGCTTCACAGAAAAAAACAAGGATTGTGGTGCACCTGGGTTTTGCCGTCATCTTTCTTTTCTGTATCATGCTCTTCAAATGGATTGACAACAAATCCATCATTGGCATCATCCTGGATCTGGCAGGCTATACCTATGGTCCATTGCTGGGCTTGTTCGCCTTTGGCATCCTGACAAAAAGAAAACTGGGGGCTGGGTATGGCGTAACCGCCGTTTGCCTGATAGCCCCTGCGGCCTGTTATGCCCTGGGAAAGAATGCCGCCGTTTGGTTCAATGGGTATCAGATTGGATTTGAAATGCTGCTGATCAATGGCATGCTCACTTTTCTCGGATTGATGCTCATTTCCAAGAAGGGCTGATAAAAATTTTCGCTTTTCTTCAACAGTTGTTCCTTGTCGCTAAGGACCGAAGGGTGTAATTTTGCAGCAATGGATTTCATTCTTCCTTTGGCCAATGAATATGCAGAAGCGAACAGTTCTGCCACAGACGCACTGTTGCGTGAGATCCATGCATTTACCCAAAACAACCATGCTGAGCCCCACATGATCAGCGGACCAGTGCAGGGAAACCTGCTTTCGATGCTCAGCAGGATGATCAAACCAAAGCGGATTTTGGAGATCGGCACCTTCACAGGGTACAGCGCCCTTTGCCTGGCCAAGGGGCTTTCTTCTGACGGGGTTTTGCATACCATTGAGCTGCGAAAAGAAGATGCTGCCATTGCGCAAGCCTACTTCGACAGGAGTGAACATGGCCATCAGATTTCATTGCATGTTGGAAACGCCATGGAATTGTTGCCTGAGTTGGATGAAGCCTGGGATCTTGTGTTCATTGATGCAGACAAGACCGGATACATCAACTATTATGGCCTATTGATTGAAAAAGTAAAACCCGGTACTTTTTTTATCGTAGACAATGTGCTTTTCCATGGGGAAGTACTGAAGGAGAAAATCAATGGCAAGAGCGCAAAAGCTGTTGCTGCGTTCAACACATTTATTCGTGAAGACGATCGGGTAGAAAAAGTAATGTTGACAGTAAGGGATGGATTGAGCATCCTGCTTAAAAAATGAAAAACATGAAACCACAGAACAGATTTTTTCTACTCATTGGCTTTTTGTTTTCAATCGGCAGTCCTGCCTTTTCGCAGGAAGCTCCCAATGAAAACATCATCAAATACATTGAACAATATGCAGCGCTCGCCGTGAAGGAAATGGAGAGAACAGGGGTTCCTGCGTCCATTAAAATTGCACAGGGCATCCATGAAACAAATGCTGGGAAAAGTGACCTGGTGCTGCAATCAAACAATCATTTTGGTATCAAATGCAAGAGCAGCTGGACAGGAGAAAAAGTATACCACAACGATGATGCAGAAGGAGAATGTTTCAGGAAATATGAAGATGCAAACGCTTCCTACCTTGACCATTCCGATTACCTCAAATCCCAGCCACGGTATGCATTCCTGTTTGACTACGATGCCAATGATTATACAGCATGGGCCTGGGGACTAAAAAAGGCTGGCTATGCCACCAATCCTATTTATGCCCAGACCCTGATCAAATACATAGAGGCCTACCAACTCAATGAACTGAACAAGTTTGCAGAAAATGAAGAAGATGAATACCTGCAAAATTACTTTGCGAAGATCAGGAACAAGCCACTAGAGGCAACCGTAAACAGTGGAATACCCATTGAGCCGGAAAAAAAATACAAAAGCGTAATGCCGGCAATAGAAAAAGTGGGCAAGCGCATCAAGGTCAAGAAAACGCATGTGGTAAAAAAAGGAGACTCTCTGTATAGCCTCTCCAAAAAATATGGCACAACAGTGGATGCCCTCAAAAAGATCAATCACTTGAAAAAAGAAGCCCTGCAGGTTGGCCAAAAAATCAAGATCCCAAAAAAATAACATGGAACAACAGGTATTGGATAAAATATTTGTGCCTTACTTGAGCAAGGTAGACATCAACACAGCCATTGAAAAAATGGCAGCTTCCATCAATGCTGATTACGAAGGCAAAGACCCCCTCTTCATTGCAATTCTAAACGGATCATTTATGTTCGCCTCAGATCTGTTCAAGAAAATAGACATCCCCGCTGAAATCAGTTTCATTAAACTGGCATCCTACAAAGGAACCAAATCTTCAGGATCAGTGGTTACCGCCATCGGTCTTGAGGCTGATGTTTTTGAAAGGGATGTCATCATTATTGAAGACATCGTTGACACCGGAAAAACGCTTTCTGGGTTTCTTCCACAGTTGATGCACCAGCAACCCCGCTCGTTGAAAATCTGTGCTTTGCTGCACAAGAAAGAGGCCACAACATTCCCTATTCACATTGATTATATGGGATTTGAAATCCCCAATCTTTTTGTGGTTGGCTACGGGCTCGACTACAATGGATATGGCAGAAACATTGATCAGATCATGCAAATCGCAGAATGATTCTTGTGCAAGCTATGATCCGAACATTTCCTTGACCTTGGAGAAAAAGCTTTTCTCGCTCTTATCCGGTTGGGGCTGAAAGTTTTTGGCTTCCCTCATCTTCTCCACCATTTCTTTCTCTTCAGCGGTAAGCTCCTGGGGGATCCATACATTGACATGGATCAACTGGTCTCCTTTTTCATATGAATTGATGGAGGGAAAACCCTTTCCTTTCAACCTGAAAATTTTTCCGCCTTGTGTGCCCGGTGGAATCTTGATCTTGGCCCTGCCATCAATCGTGGGCACCTCAAGGTTTGCGCCAAAAACAGCATCCGGGAAACTGATGTGCATATCATAGATAACATTGAGGTTGTCGCGCTGCAATTCTGCATGCGGTTCCTCTTCAATCAGTACAATCAAATCACCTGCTGCGCCACCACGCTCACCCGCATTGCCCTTGCCACTCAAGCTCAACTGCATGCCATCCTGCACACCGGCTGGTATGTCAATATTGATGGTTTCTTCGGTATACACCCTGCCCTCTCCTTTGCAGGAAGTACATTTGCTGGTGATGGTTGAGCCTTCTCCATTACAGGTGGTGCAAGTGCCCACTGTTTGCATCTGCCCCAAAAAAGTATTGGTAACTTTTCTCACCTGTCCGCTTCCTCCGCAGGTACCACAGGTCTGAACAGCATTTTTATCCTTTGCGCCGGAACCACCACAGCTGGTGCATCCGGTATATTTTTTAACCTTGACAGTTTTGTTGGCGCCCTTGGCAATCTCCTCATAATTCATCTTCAACTTGATGCGAAGATTGCTGCCCCTGGTTCCCCTGGTCCTGCCACCGCCACCACGTTGACGACCACCGCCACCGAAAAAGCTTCCGAAAACATCGTCTCCGAAAATATCCCCAAAATTGCTGAAGATATCGTCCATGTTCATGCCCTGTCCGCCACCGAAACCGCCACCACGGCTGTTCATACCAGCATGGCCATACCTGTCATACTGGGCACGTTTCTCCTGGTCGCTCAGTACCTCATAGGCCTCAGCAGCTTCCTTGAATTTCTCCTCGGCGGCCTTGTCGCCAGGATTCCTGTCAGGATGGAATTGCATGGCCACTTTGCGGTAGGCTTTTTTGATCTCATCCGCTGAAGAGGATTTGGTTACCCCCAGTATCTCGTAATAATCGCGTTTGGACATATCTGCTGTTTAGTTGGACAAAGCCATTTATTTTCCTACCACCACTTTTGAATACCTGATGATTTTCTCGTTGAGGGTATACCCCTTCTCTACTTCATCAACCACTTTACCAACCATTGATGGGTCATTGACCGGAATTTCAGTGATGGCTTCGTGAATATCTGGGTTGAATTCTTCTCCAATGCTTTTCATTTCCTTGACACCCTTTGCCAGTAAGGTGTTCCTGAGCTTGGTGAAAACAAGTTGGATCCCCTGCCTGATTTGTTGCAGGTCTTCGCTGGTCTGTAGCTGTTTTTCTGCCCTGTCGCAGTCATCCATCACTTCCAGCATCGACTGGATGACATCCCTTCCCGCAGTCTGGATCAGTTCAACCCGCTCTTTTGCATTCCTGCGCTTGAAATTATCAAACTCAGCATAAAGGCGGATGAATTTCTGCTTCTGTTCTTCTACATCCAATTTCAGCTGATCCACTTCACTGATGGCCTCCTCCTTGACTTCATTTTCAATGTTTTCAGCAGGAACCTGTTCTTCAATTGGCGTCATTTCTTTTTCTTCCATGGTATTAGAATTTGCAATTAATACTGCTCAAATGGCTTGCCATCTTCTGTTGACAAGCCAAATTGTCGCGTTTTGTACCTGAGAAATGCAAATTTCTGCCTTTTCCACGAAAGTTTACCTTTGCAGCATGAAGAAAGTGGTTTTAAACAGAAAAATCAGCAACAGGGTAGTGAGCGGACATCCATGGATATTCTCCAATGAGATTGATTTGATGGATGACGCGCTGGAGGCTGGCGACATTGCTGACGTTTATACCTATGACCACAAATTCGTGGGAAGGGGGTATTTCAACCCTGTTTCAAGGATTCCGATCAGGCTCCTTACCAGAAACAAGGCGGAGGAAATCAATGCTGCTTTCTTTCACAGGAGAATCCTGGAAGCATGGGAGTACCGGAAAAAAATTGGCTATACCGAAAACTGTAGGTTGATTTTTGGTGAAGCGGATGGATTGCCGCAATTGATTATCGACAAGTTCAACGACTATTTTGTATTGCAAACCATTGCATTGGGGATTGACAAGTGGAAAAATGAGATTGTTGCAGCATTGGAAAAAATATTTTCCCCCAAAGGCATTTATGAGCGAAATGATGTTGGGGTCAGGGAAATGGAAGGAATGGAGCAGAAAAAAGGATTTCTCTCCAACCCTTTTGACACCAAGATTCCCATCGTTGAAAATGGCCTGAAATTCCTGGTGGATGTGGAAAAGGGGCAGAAGACAGGATATTTTCTTGACCAAAGGGATAACCGCAGGGCCATTGAACATATTGTCAAAGGTGCTGATGTGTTGGGTGCGTTTTGCTATACCGGAACCTTTGAAATCCATGCGGCCAGCTATGGCGCAAAACATGTGCTGGGCTTGGACATCTCTGAAAATGCTGTGGAACAGGCCAGGGAAAATGCAGCCCTAAACCAGCTTGACAACATCAGTTTTCAGGCCATAAATGCCTTTGATGCATTGAAACAGTGGAGCAAGGAAGACAAGAAATGGGATGTTGTGATGCTCGACCCTCCTTCATTTACCAAAAGCCGTGAGCATGTGCAAAATGCCATTGGGGGATACAAGGAAATCAACCTCAGGGGAATGAAGCTATTGAAGCCAGGAGGTTTCCTGGTAACATCTTCTTGTACGAATCTGGTACAGCCAGATGTATTTTATCAAACGATCGAAATGGCTGCCAAGGATGCAAAAAGAAACTTGAGACAGGTGGTATATCAATCACAATCTGCAGATCATCCGATCATCAGGGGATTAGAAAACACCAATTATCTCAAGTTCCTTATTGTACAGGTCCTTTAGGATCAGTTCAGGCTAGACAGGGTTTCTTTTATGGCATCGAAGTTGGGAAGATCGCCTGCGCTTTCAAGGACTTCAGCATATTGCACCACACCATCCTTGTCGACCACAAAGGCAGCCCTGCGGGATACACCTTTCATGTCGAGCACAAACTCATCATAGAAAGCACCGTATGCCTGGGATGTTTCCTTGTTAAAATCAGAGAGCAGGGGGAAATTGTACTGTTGTTCATCCTTGAACTTGCCGAGACTGAAAAGTGAGTCTACAGAAATGCCAACAACATCAGCATTGAGTGATGTATAAACATTCAGGTTGTCCCTTACTGAACAGAGTTCAGTGGTACAAACACCAGTAAAAGCCAGTGGGAAGAAAAGGATTACCAGGTTTTTACCTTTGTAATCTGCGAGACTCACTTTGTTCTTTTCTGTATTGAAAAGACTGAAATCGGGAGCCATTTGTCCTTGTTGAATAGCCATTGTTTCTTGTTGTTTTAATGAATTTAATTTACGCTGCTAATTTACAACAGAGAAACAGTATTTTTTG
>CANEWJ010000097.1 GCA_947442625.1 Chitinophagaceae bacterium | reverse complement strand
CGCATCATGGGCAAATGTGCAGCCCCACAGTGGCGCCCAAGCCAATGCCGCTGTATTCCTGGCCTGCCTCAAGCCAGGAGACAAAATACTCGGACTGGACCTTAGCATGGGCGGACACCTGACCCATGGCAGCCCGGCCAACTTCAGCGGAAAGACCTACCAGTCTTTCTTTTATGGGGTTGACAGGGAGACAGGACTGGTCAATTATGAGCAACTCGAAGCGACAGCGCGCGCGGAAAAACCCAAAATGATCATCTGCGGTGCATCAGCCTATAGCCGCGATTGGGACTATGCCCGCATCCGCGCTGTAGCCGACGAGATTGGTGCGTTGGTATTGGCAGATATTTCACATCCCTCAGGGCTCATCGCTGCAGGTTTACTCAATGATCCATTTGACCATTGCCATATTGTGACCTCTACAACCCACAAGACCCTTCGCGGACCCCGTGGTGGTGTAATCATGATGCGGAACGACTTCGAAAATCCATTTGGAGTAAAAGATCCAAAAGGCAATACCCGCACCATGAGTGCATTGCTTGACCTTGCAGTGTTTCCTGGCATCCAAGGCGGACCTTTAGAGCATGTGATTGCAGCAAAAGCCATAGCTTTCGGAGAAATTCTTGACCCTGCGTTTAAAATATACCAACAACAGGTCAGGGAAAATGCCCAGGTCATGGCTGCTGCTTTTGTAAAAAAAGATTATCACCTGATCAGTGGCGGCACAGAAAACCACCTGATGCTCATCGATCTGAGGAACAAAAACATCACTGGCAAAAAAGCGCAGGAGACGCTTGACAGGGCGCACATCACCCTGAACAAAAACTCAGTGCCTTACGACGACAAGAGTCCATTTGTTACTTCGGGCATCAGGATTGGCGTACCCGCCATCACCACCCGTGGCCTGAATGCTGCCCACATGCAAACTGTTGTAGACATGATCGACAAGGTGTTGATGAATGCTGATGATGAAACCGTTGTTGCAGTTGTGAGAGACGATGTGAAGGCCTTTATGCAACAGTTTCCACTGTATCCCGAACTCGGATAAAATAATTTTATGATACAAAGAATTCAATCACTCTGGTTACTGCTATCTGCACTTTGTGCAGCCCTGATCCTGTTTGTTCCTGTTTTTTCAGGAGCAACTGCAGATGGGATGGTAAAAGTTTTTTCCATAAGGGAAAACCTGATTCTATTGCTGATCGTAGTGCTGTCCATCGTTATTCCCTTCATCAATGTTTTTCTTTTCAAGAACCGAGGACTGCAGAAAAAATTGATCATCATCAACATTGTTCTTTCTGTATTGACAGTTGCAACCGAATATTTTTCTGTAGACAAATTCAAGCAACAGTTTGGCATTGCCCAGGGAACCTGGGAACTAAGCGCCATCCTTCCCTTCTTCATCATCCTCTTTCTGGTATTCGCTTTCAGGGGCATCAGGAAGGATGAGAAGATGCTCAGTGAAGCGGATAGGTTGAGATGAGCCCAAACCCATCTCCATCAAAAAGGCCCTTGTCGCTCAGCTTTACATGCGGGATGACCAGGAGTGCCATGAAAGACAAAGACATGAAGGGTGCAGAAAGGGTTGAACCCAATGATTTTGCTGCCTTGTCTATTGTTGTATAAGCTGCTGCAACTGTATATCCGTCGTCTGCACTCATCAGTCCGCCAATCGGCAATGGCAGGCAATGCGCAATGTCTGGGCCAACACAACTCACCCCACCTTTGGTTTCAATAACAAGGTTGATGGCCCTGGCAAGGCTTTCATCATCAACACCAACAGCAACAATATTGTGTGAATCGTGGGCAACCGATGAGGCAATGGCACCTGCAGTCAAACCAAAACGATGGACGAAAGCCTTGGCAATAGGAGCCTTGTGATAACGGTTCACCACCACAATCTTGAGCACATCATGTTCAACATCACTACACCATTCAGCATCAACCCATTTCGGATGGAGTGCCAGCTTTTCTGTAATCAGTTGGCCATCCAGGCATCCAATAACAGGAAGCCCATACTTGCCTTCTCCTTCCATCCTCAAATCCTCCGCATTGATTTTCCCAATGCCAAACCTGTTGATGGGAGCTGAGGAAGAATTACTTTCTTTTGTTTCAACAGCATCCAGGCTGGAACCAGGGATCAACGAGTGGCCATTTTCTGCCACCTTAACCCCATCGATATAGGTTGCCAAAACCTTAAAACAAGAGAGGTTCTCCAGGAGGATAAAATCGGCAGGATCACCCACCCGAAGCAAGCCTACATCGAGTGTATAATGAGCAACAGGATTGATGCAAGCAGCTTGTAAAACATTGAAAAGATTATATCCCGCTTTAACGGCCCTTGCACAAAGCTGGTTGATGTGCCCGTCCACAAGGCTGTCTGGATGTTTGTCATCAGAACAGAACATGATCATATCGGGATGTGTTTCTATCAAAGGGATCAGCGCGTCAAAATTCTTTGCAGCACTGCCTTCCCTGATGATGATTTTCATCCCAAGGGCCAGTTTTTCTTTCGCCTCTTCAATTGTAAAACATTCATGATCGGTTGAAATGCCTCTTGAAACATAGGTCCTCAGGCCTTCACCGCTAAGACCTGGAGCATGCCCATCAACCGGCTTACCCAGGGCCTTTGCAGCAGCAATTTTCTCAAGGACTTCAGGATCACCGGCAATCGCGCCAGGAAAGTTCATCATTTCTGTGAGGTACTTTATGTCGTTGAGTGCCAACAGTTCCTTCACGCTGGCGGCATCCAAAACATCCCCAGCGGTTTCAAAAACCGTGGCAGGCACACAACTGGGTGCGCCAAAATTGAATTTGAACGGCACGGTCTTTCCATTCTCAATCATGAACCTTACGCCTTCCAATCCGCAAACATTGGCAATCTCATGGGGGTCACTTACCGTTGCTACCGTGCCATGAACCACGGCCAGCCGCGCAAAAGCAGCCGGGATAAGCATGGAACTTTCAATGTGCACATGGGCATCTACAAAACCAGGGCTGATAAAAGGCAATGAAGGATCAGGGGAAATGCCGCTGATCATTTCAATGGAATGGATTCTCCCCTCCCGGATTTCAATGGAGGCAGGTGACAAAGTGCTGGACAGGGAGTCAACCAGGTTGCCCTTGATCGTGAATGGGTTCATGGATGGGAATGTACGAAGGATTCGTGTTGTTTATGTGCATGAATTTACCGCTGGTGTAGAAAATTCAATAATTAACTGAGAAGATTTTTGCTGAAAAGCAAAGCGAACTATCTTGCATACAAATACACAACCATGAAACTGATCAAATACCTATCCTTCGCAGTAACTGGCTTACTCTTGTCTTCAATGTCCTTTGCACAAACTGCAGATGAAGTTGTTGCAAAACACATCAGCGCCATCGGTGGCGTTGACAACTGGAAAAAAGTAAACAACATGAGGCAGGAAGCCACCCTTAGTGTTCAGGGAATGGATATTCCACTTGTTATTACAGCAGTTCACAACAAAGCCACAAAGCAAGAATACACTGTAATGGGGATGACAGGATATTCCATTATTACTTCAGAAGGTGGATGGAATTTCAATCCAATGCAGGGCCAAACCAAGCCTGAGCCCATTACACAGGATGAATTGAAATATGGCAAAGACCAACTGGATCTTCAGGGTGATTTTGTTGATTACAAAGCCAAAGGCCATACCATTCAACTGCTTGACAAGGAAGACGTGGAAGGTGTTGAATGTCTAAAGCTTAAATTGACCAGGAAAAGTGGCAACGAGTCCATTTTCTTCTTCGATCCGAAAACATATTACATCGTGCGCACCAGTTCAAAAATGTCTGCTAACGGCCAGGAAGTTGAATCAGTGGTGAACCTAAGCAACTACCAGAAATTGCCTGAAGGAATTGTGATTCCGCATACCATTGAAAACAGTGCTATCCCTGCACCGATCACACTTAACAAAGTGATCATCAACGGAACAGTGGATGAAGCTGTATTCAAAGTTGTAGCAAAATAACCTAATTTCAAACACCTGAACCCGGTCGAAAGCCGGGTTTTTTTTATTAAACCTAGACCATGAACATCTCATTTAAATCCTTAGGAATCGCTGCTTTTTGCACCGCGATATATTCCTTTGCATCTGCACAAACAGAAGTGAATTCAAGCAGTTTTGGAACGCTCGAAGCAAGGGTGCTTGGCCCTGGCACGATGAGCGGCAGGATCTCTGCCATTGAAGGAGTAGACGCAGAAAATGGCAAAACAATCTACATTGGTACAGCCGGTGGAGGTATTTGGAAAACAACCAATGCTGGTGCATCTTTCAAGCCTGTTTTTGATAAATATTGTCAGAGCATCGGCGCCATTGCCATCGACCAGAAAAATCCAAAAGTTGTTTATGCTGGTACCGGCGAGAGCAACATGCGCAATTCAGTTTCCATCGGCAATGGGTTCTACAAATCCACCGATGCAGGAAGCAACTGGAGCAAGACGGGTGCACTTGATTCAACAGAACATATTGCAAAAATTGCCATTGACCCCTCGAATTCGAACACCATTTATGTTGCTGCACCCGGTCCGCTCTGGAGCGACAGCAAACACCGTGGCCTATACAAATCCGTTGATGCCGGAAAAACATTTGAAAAAATTCTCTTCATCTCTGATAAAGCGGGTTGTGCAGACATTTCCATCGACCCCAGCAATCCCAATACGCTTTACGCCACCACCTGGGAATTCAGGAGAACACCCTATTCATTTTCATCAGGCGGGGAAGGAAGTGGCATCTGGAAAAGCTTGGATGCCGGAAAAACCTGGAAACAACTTGAGAATGGCTTGCCAGCAAAACCCATTGGAAGAACGGCCCTGGCCATCTCCCCTTCCTCTCCCAACAACCTGTTGGCGATTGTTGAAGCAAAACAAACAGGTTTGTACATTTCTGCAGATGGCGGTGCAAGCTGGAAACAGCAAAGTGCTTCACTCAATGTAGTTTCGAGGCCTTTTTATTTCAGCACATTGGTGATTGATCCCAAAGATTCCAAAAGGGTATACCGCCCCGCTTATTCATTTTCATACTCCAGCGATGGAGGCTATTCGTTCGCAGAAGCCAGTGGTGAGGGAGGCTGGGTACACAGTGACCACCATGCGCTCTGGATCAATCCTTCCAATACCAATCAACTCTATCTTGGAACGGATGGTGGCGTATACATGAGCCTTGACAGGGGCGCCACCTGGACCTTTATCCAAAACTTGCCCGTCGGACAGTTTTACCATGTAGACCATGACATGGGCAAGCCCTACAAAGTGTTTGGTGGCTTACAAGACAATGGAAGCTGGGTTGCGCCTTCCTCAACAGCAGGAGGGGTGGCCAATGGCGACTGGAAACCGATTTACGGCGGTGATGGCTTCTGGGTAGTTCCTGATCCTACAGATCAAAACATGGCCTATGCAGAATCCCAGGGTGGTGATGTGAACAGGATTGACCTCAGAACAGTAAAATCAGTGAGCATTCGTCCGTTGCAAACCAGTGCTGAAGACAAGCTCCGGTGGAACTGGAATACCCCGATTGTTACAGGCAAAGCCAATCCCAAGAACCTCTATACTGCTGCACAATACCTCTACCGCTCTGCAGATCAGGGAAGGAATTGGCAACGCATCTCACCAGACCTGACCACCAATGACAAGAAAAAACAGGAACAGGAAAACAATGGTGGTCTTAGCGCAGACAATACCTCCGCAGAAAACCATACCACGATTTTCACCATTGCTGAATCTCCTTTGGATGAAAAAATAGTCTGGGTGGGAACCGATGATGGAAACCTTCAGCTGACCCGCGATGGCGGAAAAAGCTGGAGCAATACCTCCGTCAACATCAATGGCACTGGCATCCCCGCACAAACGTGGGTCAGCAGCATTGAACCCTCGCATGTCAACAAAGAGATTGTCTATGCAACATTTGACAACCACATGTATGGCGACCACAATACCTATGCCGCCAAATCCACCGATGGAGGCAAAACATGGAAAGCCTTTTCCAGCAATGAATTCAGCGGATTTGCCCACAAAATCATCGAAGACCCCATCAATACCAATCTCTTGTTTCTTGGAACAGAAATGGGATTGTTTGCCAGCCTGAATGCAGGAAAAGACTGGTTCAGGATGAAAAACAACATTCCCTGGTATGCATTGGTACGCGACATTAAGATTCATCCGACCACCAATGACCTGATCATCGCTACCCATGGAAGAGGTATCATGGTTGTGGATGATATTTCTGCCATGCGCGGACTCACCAATGACATCCTTGCGAAAGATGTTCATCTTTTTGAAACAGGTGATATCACCCTTTCTACAGGAAATTTTGGCAATGGCGGTTTCCCCAGCACCGGAGGTTGGGTTTCACCAAATGCTCCTTCTATCAAACCCTTCCAATATTATTTCAAGGACAGGATCAGTTCTGGTACCATCAAACTTGATATACATGATGCAGAAGGCAAACTCGTACAATCCATCCCGGCAACCAACAGAAAAGGAATCAACCGCGTTACCTGGGCTCAGCGGATTACCCCACCCAAAACGGCCACAGGTGCCACCAAGCCTGACAATGGTGGGGCCATTGCCCCACAGGCATTGCCTGGCAATTATACAGTGACATTGAAAGTTGGAAATGAAGAGTACAAGCAGCCCTTCCGTTTGGTGCATGAAGAAAATTCAAGCTTTAGCCTGGCTGAAAGAAAGGCCCAGCATGAGTCTGCCATGAAATTGTATACGCTTCACACATCGCTGGCTTCCATTGTTGCTGGAATTGCAGACAAGCAAAAAACCTACAAAGACGCTGTCGCAAAACTGAAAAACAAAAAGTCTATCGCCCTGGGGAACGACTACCTGACTGCATTGGAGACGCTGAGGGCCACCCTGATTCCTACCAAGCAAACATCCATGTTTGCTGACGAAACAAGGCTTAGGGAAGATATCACCCAGGTCTACCAAGCGATTTGTTTCAACGAGGCCGGACCCAGCAACCTGCAACTGGAGAGCATCAAGACCCTTTCATCCAGGGTGGATGCGGCTGAAAAAAAGGCTTTAGCAATCAATGCCCAATTTGAGGCCAACGTCAAAAAAGCCATTGAAAAGGAAAAAATAAAATAGTTGAGTAATATAGTGTTGGGGTAAAAATGCCTGAGATTTTTACCCCAACCTTTATCACCGCAATGGGATTGTATTTATCCGCATCACGCCATTCCTTTGAGCAAAAATATTTTAGAGTTTAACCACTTCCCCTGTTCGCACACTCTCATCACAGGCAAAAGCAATGCGCAGGCTGTTTACGGCATCTTCAACATGGTCTGTTAGGTCGATGTCATCTTGAATGGCCTTCAGAAAATAGGCTTGTTCGCGGTTGCAGAGCTCCTGGTGGTCTGGCTCGTCTGTTAGATCGATCCAATCATCCTGTTTTGTAAAAGTATTGTTGGCATCAATGGAAGCATGGTGCCAGCGCAATGATTCTGTTTTGGTATGGGCTTCTACTGAATCTGATTTTCCTGCAGCCCCAGCATCTTTGGCTACAATGGAAACAGATCCTTCGGGTCCAATCACATCCTTGACAAAAAATGCAGTTTCGCTGATCATAGGCCCCCAACCAGCTTCATACCAGCCCACGGATCCGTCCTCAAACCTGATCTGCAACTGTCCATAATTATAATTTCCTTCAGGAATATCATTGGTCAACCTTGCGCCAATCGCCGAAACCTGCACAGGCCTGGACCTTACCATCTGGCACATGACATCAATATAATGAACACCACAGTCAACAATCGGGCTGAGGCTTTTCATGAGGTTCCTGTGCACATCCCACATGTAACCATGGCTTTGCTGGTTCAGGTTCATCCTCATCACCAGGGGTTTGCCCAGCTGCTGAGCGATTTCAATGAATTTTATCCAAGAGGGATGATGGCGGAGGATATAGCCAACGACCAGTTTTTTTCCTGCTTTTTTTGCGGCCGCGGCCACCCTTTCAGCACCAGCCACCGAATCGGCAATCGGCTTTTCCATGAACACATGGCATCCTTTTTCAAAAGCCATTACAGCAAATGCTTCATGGGTATCTGGATAGGTTGAAATGCAAACTGCGTCTGGCGCTGTCGCATTCAACGCTTCTGCATAATCACTGAAAAGCAGGTGGCCACCACCCAGTTTTTCATTTAGTGTTTCCTTGCTTTTACCGGTAGAAACAATGCCACAAATGCTTACACCAGGCATCTGGTGAAAGGCCATGGCATGGGAAGCGCCCATGTTGCCGCAACCGACAATGAGCACACGAAGGGTATCAGGATTATTCCTCATCTTGTATGATGCGTTTGAGTTTTAAACTTTTGACCGGAGCAACCACCAACGGAAACTTCTCCACCGTTACATTGCTGGCATCCAGGCTAAAGCCTTTTTCTTCAGAAAGGGAAATCTCTTTCAACCAGAAGTAAAGCTTCATAACCACCCGTTCCCAGAAAGGAAGCTCATTGTCCTGGCTCAGGAATTTTTCCATCACGATGAACTCAAAATCACCAGCAATGTTATTGCGCTGTAGGCTTTCATACCGGGAGGTGATGTTCACTTCCTTGTTGGAGACCATGTCTTCCACCACTTTTCTGAACATCAGGTTGATCTTGGGTTGTACGCGGAAACCCAGCCTGAATTCTACCCGTATCACTTCATTGGGAATAATGGTCTGCACTTCATACTCACAGGTATAAGGATCGTCCATTGTATCTACATGCACAAACCAATAGATATCTGCCCGCTTGGGCTTCTTGTTCAGGATGGAGTGGATGATCTTGTACTCTATCTCTTTGGGATTGTTGGCACTGCTGAGGTAAACCAAGTGGGTGGCATATTTGTTGATGGACTGGTCATTGCTGAGTTCCTGCAAAACGGGCAGGTAATTGTCCAGCCTTGCAAATTCTACGTAACGGTTTTTGATCTTTCTTGATTTAAACCAGACATACATGACGAGCGCAAAAATACCTCCCAATACAAAAGTAGCAAAGCCACCATGAGGGAACTTTTCCAGATTCGCAACCAGAAAACTGAATTCAATGATAGAATAAACCCCGAGGTAAAGGTAAATCCAAATTTGATTTACCCTTCTCAGTACAAGAAAGTTGGCAAATAAAATAGATGTTGCAAACATACACAACGTGATAGCCAATCCATAGGCTGCTTCCATGTTGCTGGATGACCTGAAATACATCACTATACAGCAACAACCTACAAATAAAATTCCATTGATTGCTGGAATGAAAAGCTGCCCACGCTCTTCTGTTGGATAACTGATGCGAAACTTTGGCCACAAGTTAAGCCTCATGGCTACACTCACCAATGTGAATGAGCCACTGATCATGGCCTGACTGGCTACAATTGCGGCAGCAGTGGCAATGATGATACCGAACAACAAAAATGCATCAGGCATCATCGCGTAAAAAGGATTCCTCAGCAATTCAGCATTGGGATGAAGTGATATAAATGCCGCATCCTTTATCAGTGAGGCGTTTGCAAATATCTTGCCTTGCAGACCGAGTAGAAAAGCACCTTGTCCAAGGTAGTTCAATATCAGGGCTATTTTTACCCAAATCCAGGTAATGCGGATGTTTTGTCTACCACAATGCCCAAGATCAGAATACAGGGCTTCCGCACCTGTTGTGCAAAGAAAAACAGCTCCCAAAAGCCAAAATCCTTTGGGATAATTTATCAAGAGATTGATGGCATAACTTGGATTGAATGCCTTGAAAATACTCCAGTCAGCAGTTATATTATAGACACCCAATACCGCCAGCATGGCAAACCAAATGAACATGATTGGACCAAACAACTTGCCGATAGAGGCCGTACCAAATTGCTGCATGAAAAACAGAAAGGCCAGTATGCCCAAAACAATATAAACAATCTGCATCTCAGAAATGGCAGCAAACCTGGGCAGCTGTGCCAAACCCTCGATAGCTGAAGTGACGGAAATGGGGGGGGTGATGATACCCTCAGACAGCAATGCAGCACCGCCAACCATTGCCGGAACAACCAGCCACTTTTTCCTCCTCCGCACAAGGGTATACAACGAGAAAATACCTCCCTCACCCCTGTTGTCTGCCTGGAGGGTCAAAATCACATACTTCACCGTTGTCTGCAAAGTCAGGGTCCAGATGATACAGGAAATTCCTCCCAAGATCAGGTCTTCACTGATAACACGTCCGTTGATGATTGCACTGAAAACGTAGAGAGGGGAAGTTCCGATGTCACCGTAAATGATCCCCAGGGCGATCAGTAACCCCGCGCCGGTTACCTTATTAAGCTGTTTACTCACTGTAAAAAAATGTGATGATTGCCATATGGCATTTCAAAGGTATAGCGAATATTTGTTTCTTTTAACAAAGGTTGACCTAATTTTATGCTGAAAGCAAAGACTATGAAACATATCATCATATTTCTCCTCAGCTGCCTGCTCCACTTAGGATCCTTTGCACAACAGATTGATTATTCTGAAGTTGACAAAGACGATTACCGGGAAATGAATTTTGAAATCATCG
>CANEWJ010000096.1 GCA_947442625.1 Chitinophagaceae bacterium | reverse complement strand
GAATAGCATTCATTATTGGGCCTGGATTCAGATTTCAGGCGGAATTTTTAATATTGCTTCTTAACTTTGCACCCCTAACAAACATATGCCAACATTTTATTTGACCAGACGGGAACATTTTAATGCAGCACACAAGCTGTACAATCCTCAATGGACAAGCGAGCAGAACGATGAAGTTTTTGGAAAATGCGCCAATGAAAACTGGCATGGACATAATTTTGAACTTTTTGTGACCGTCAAAGGTGCTCCTGATCCGGATACAGGGTTCATCGTTGATGCCAAACTGCTCAGCAAAATCATCAAGGAGTTTGTTGTTGATGTGCTGGATCACCGCAACCTCAATCTCGATATCCCTTTTATGCAAGGGAAAATTTGTTCAATAGAAAACCTGGTCTTTGAAATTTGGGGTCAATTGGCGCCCCATATGCCCAAAGGTGTCCAACTGCACTGCATCAGATTGGTTGAAACACCCCGCATCTTTGTGGAGTATTTTGGCGACTAATCTCCCCAGATCAAACAATGCCTCATCCGTTGTGTTATTATTTATTCATCTTTAATTCTTAGAGCATATGGGCGAAAAAGTGGCAGTTTTTAGGGAAGAGCATTTTAATGCAGCACACCGGCTGAACAATCCTGCCTGGAGTGCTGAGCAAAACAAACTTGTTTTTGGGAAATGCAACCTGCCCAATTACCATGGTCACAATTACGTGTTGATCGTTAAAGTAGTGGGTGAAGTAGATCCTGAAACAGGATATGTTATTGACATGAAAGTGCTGTCAGACCTGATTTCCAATAATATATTGGATACATTCGACCACAAGAACCTGAACCTCGATGTGCCGGCCTTTGCAAACTTGAATCCCTCAGCTGAAAATATCGCCATCGTCATCTTCGGGATATTGAGGCCCCTGATCCATGAACATTTGGACCTCCAGGTGCGTTTATATGAAACACCCCGGAATTTCGTGGAGTATCCCTATCAATTAAATTAAGTTTATGGCGTATACAAAAGTTGATCAATATGATGAGCACATCACATCATCACTCATAACCCATTATAGAGAATCCATTGCATTGCTTGGGGAAGATCCTGAAAGGGAGGGCCTTCTCAAGACCCCTGAACGCGTGGCAAAGTCCATGCAAGTGCTTACCCAAGGGTACCAGATTGATGCAAAGATGATCTTGAACTCAGCAAAATTCCATGAGGATGTCAGCGAAATGATCATCGTGAAAGACATCGAATTGTACAGTTTGTGCGAGCACCACATGTTGCCATTCTTCGGCAAGGCCCATATCGCCTATATCCCCAATGGATGGATCACAGGACTGAGCAAGATTGCAAGGGTGGTTGATACCTTTAGCAGAAGGTTACAAGTGCAGGAAAGGCTGACTACCCAGATCCTTGATGTCATTAAGGAAACCCTGAACCCCCTTGGCGTCGCAGTAGTCATTGAGGCGTCTCACCTTTGCATGATGATGCGGGGTGTTCAAAAACAAAACTCAGTGACCACCACTTCTGCATTTTGTGGAGAGTTTGAGAAAAATGAGACCAGGAGTGAGTTCATCAGACTGATAGGTTCCAAATTGCATTAATTTTTCAGTATAGGTATGAATTAGGACGCCAGGTATTTACCTGGCGTCCTTTTTTTCAATAGTTTATTTAACTTTGCAGATTCAATACTTTCTATGATTCACGCATATGTTTTTCCAGGGCAGGGTTCGCAGTTTCCGGGAATGGGGAAAGACCATTATGAGGGCAACGCATTTGCCACAAGATTTTTTGAACAGGCCAACGAAATTTTGGGATTCCGCCTATCTGATGTCATGTTCAACGGTACAGAGGAAGACCTCAGGCAGACGAAAGTTACACAGCCCGCGATATTTCTTCATTCCGTCATCGCATATAAAATGATCGAATCTGCAACCCCCCACATGGTTGCAGGGCATTCACTCGGAGAGTTTACGGCTTTGGTGGTCAATGGTACTTTGCCATTTGAAGATGCATTGAAATTGGTCAGCATAAGGGCTTTGGCCATGCAAAAAGCCTGTGAGGCCAACCCTTCCTCCATGGCAGCCGTCTTGGCATTGGCGGATGATGTAGCTGAAAGGGTCTGTAATGAGATTCAACAGGAAACTGGGGAAATAGTCGTTCCAGCCAATTACAATTGCCCTGGTCAGTTGGTGATCAGTGGCTCCAATGGAGGAATAGACCTTGCTTGTGAAAGGATGAAGGCCGCTGGAGCAAAAAGGGCCATAAAACTCCCAGTGGGTGGAGCATTCCATTCTCCTTTGATGGCACCTGCGAAAGAAGAGCTTGCGCAGGCCATTCTATCCACAACTTTTCATCGCCCCATCTGTCCGGTATACCAGAATGTTGTCGCAAAAGCTGTAACAGAACCCGAAGAAATCAAACAAAACCTGATTGATCAGTTGACTGGTCCTGTCCGCTGGACACAAACCATTGAAGCAATGATCTTGGATGGGGCTACCAGCTTTACTGAGGTAGGGCCCGGGAAAGTTTTGCAGGGATTGATTTCGAAGATCAACAAGACCATTGCTGTTGAATCATTGAATTGATCTCTCTGGATCTTGGCTATGCCTGAGCAGCAGGTCCTCCGAATTGGAAAGGAATCTGTACTTCTTCAAAGTCTTTTATTTTACCATGCGCATCCTCAAATTTATTGAGGTTGTCTGCCAGTGCATTCAACAAACGCTTGGCATGTTGTGGTGTAAGGATAATCCTTGACTTCACTTTGCTTTTGGGGGTTCCTGGCATAACAGCCACAAAATCCACCACAAATTCTGCATGGCTATGGGTAATGATGGCCAGGTTGGCATATTGACCTTCTGCTACTTCTTCAGATATTTCGATGTTGAGTTGGTTCTCTGGTTGTTCGCTCATTTGATTTGTTTGAGGGTACAAATATACGGCTTCATTTTCTTGAATAAATCATGATCCCCATTGCCAGATTACCTGGGCCCTCCATTCATTCTTTTTCTTGTCCATGCTCCATTTTCCGGCACATTGCAACGATTTTCCCAGTTTGTATTGCACAACAAGGTATGCGCTTGTTCCTTCTCCATAATGGGGAGGAACAGCATAGTATGCTGGCAGGTCCCGCTCATAAGCGTAGATTCTTGTTGCATATCCATCCGTATCAAAGAAACTATAGCGGATACTGGCTGAAAATGGCGCTAATGGCGGCTTATAGATCAGTTCCAGATAAGCAAACTGTCCTCTTTCTATTTTTCTGCTAACCGATTGAATGTTGATCATTTCATTTCTCAACCTGCAGGTCAGGGTAGGTAGGGGCATGAATGAAGCATGAATCCTGAGTTTTAGGTTGTTGTTGTCCGATTGGATCCTTCCATACATCTCGGTTTTTTTATTGGGGCGATAGGTGTATTGAAATGAATAGATATTCCCCATTTTTTTCCCTGGTGTGCTGAAGGTGGGCCAATCTTGTTGGTATTGGTCAACAAATATTTCAAACCTGTGCCTTGGATTGGGCATATAGTTGATGTTGAAAAAAAATCCTTTTTCATTGCCAGACTCCTGGCGCTCTGAAAAGGCATTGGATGCAAGCGAGCGGAATGTAACGCCCATGTTTCTGTACAACATTGCCACATCCAGGGAAGGACCAAGACTTTTGATCAGGCCCGCAATCATGGCCCTGTTTCTTTGTTTATCTAATGCCACTTCACCAAACAGAAATCCCACTCTTGTGGAAACGGCATGGTCAATGCTGGCGTTTTGCCACTGTCTTCCACTGATGGCAAAGCGGTTGTAGGGCATCTCTCTTTTTTTGATGGGATGATCAAACGCCGTATGAATGAAGTTCAAGCTTGTCTTGCCAATCTTGCTGTTGACTTTCAGGTTTGCTCCCACAATGAACGCTTGCAATGCTTTTTTATCCATCAGTTCATTTTTCGTTCGGTGCAATCCAGACAAAAGCAAGGAACTTGCCCAGGCCTTGTTGGTTACAGTATCGCTGATGATGTTGGCATCGATTTTTTTGTTGCTCACAAATGCGGCCAATTCAACTGCATTTTTTTGTAACTGCACTGCAATCCCTCTGCAGAAGCGGTTTTCATCCGTTCCTGTATGAGGCCTGAAAAGCTCTCCCTGTCTGTAAGCACTCATCATGTTGCTGCTTCTTCCCAGGGCATAACCCTGCCAATGAATCAGGCCTTGACCCATGTTAACGGTATAGTCCCCCAATACCATGTTTTTCAGGATGCCTTTTTTGCTGATGGAGGCAAACAAACTGTAATGGTCTGCAACACTTTTTTCTCCAGCATCTTTTTCAACCGTGATGCCCCATCGCAGGAGGTCCCTAAAATTAAAGCGGTAACTGACCAGTTGCTTGTATTGGTGTCTTGATGTGTCTTGGTTTTCGTTGGTTTTTATTGATTGACCTCCAGTCCTGTACAAGAGCCTGTGCCCCCCTTCTTTGATCCTTTGTTTGATGGCTGGAACCAGTGGCAGTTCAGTTTCAAGGGTTAGCAAGGGCAATATTTTCCTGATGGTGAATGGATCCCAATCAGGAACTGCCTGCAATTCCATCAAGCTGATGAAATCGCCAAAGTTTTTCCTGTAAAGGATGAACTGCTTAACTTGATTGGGCTTCAAAAAAAATAGGTTTTCAAGCATGGTTTCAGTGATGCTGTTGATGTTGTATTTTTTTGTAAAACCTGTACCAAGCATTTCATTGATATCTTGTTGTGAGGCCTGCTCATGGCTGATGGCGCTTTCTGCAATGTCTTCCATCTCTTCCTGTTGCGCAATGGATGAGTTGCTCATGATCACCAATGCCACAACCCATAGGGTATACTTATTTTGCAAGCCCATGGTTCATGGTTAAGCTTCCAGAAAGCCCCAATTGTGGGTGATTGCTGAAAATGATCCCCCATTTTTTCTTGTCTTTGCTTTTTGTGATGCCCATCATGAAAGAATGGTTTGTCGAATTGATTGCGGCCAACAGGCTGATCGATGCTGCTGCTTGCCATTCCAAGAGGCCGGATATTTCAGTCAATTCATGGGTTCTTTTTCGTATTTCCATCGAGAGGTAAAGCTGTGCATTAACCGCAGTTCCAATGCCCGTGATCAGCTCACGCGTTTTGTTTTTGGAGTTTTCCATCCCTCTTCCCAATGGAAACCATTGGTTCACTTGAAATCCCAATCCTGTTGTTGGATTAAGCCAATAGAGCATACTACCTTTCGCTTGCATGCCCAGGCTTGCAGATTGCCCCAACCACTTGAATCCTGTTAGTTCCATCGATAGCCCAATGCCCAGCTGTTCATGGATTTTCAGCCCCATTGATGCGCTGCCTGAAAAGCCTGCGAAAATGCCAGCACCGCTGTACCTGCCAGAAAACCCCAGGGCTCCATTTTTTTGAGGAGAAATGAATGAAATCCCTGCATGGTTCATTTCCTTGATCATGAACCTGTTGCCTGCATGAAATCCAACCTGAGGAATGGTTTGAAAAGCACTTGCAGCAGCCATTCCAACTGATGACTCCGCTTGTTGTCCTGATTTTTTATAGGCCAGCAATCCAAATGGGAGGAAGGCATCGGTTCCGGAAATTGTTTGCGCATTGGCCATCATTGGCATCATCATCCACATCATCATCCACTTCATGGTGTAAAGATGCGTTTGCGCAGGTGATGAGAAAGGGGAAAAACATCATATTTGGGTGTCATTTTCCCCGTCTGTACCTTTGCGCCATGAAATTGCTCGATGGTAAGCTTGTTTCGCAGGCAGTAAAAGACCGGTTAAGGACCCAAACGGGGGAAAGGATGCTGCAGGGCAAGAAGGTGCCCCATTTGGCGGCCATCCTGATTGGCAACAACGGAGCCAGTGAAACCTATGTGGCTTCCAAAGTAAAATCATGCTCAGAAATCGGATACAAATCCACCCTGATCCGGCTAGATGCTGGTGTTACAGAGCAGGAACTCCTTTTCACGCTCAATGAACTCAATGAAGATGTTGATGTGGATGGTATTTTGGTCCAGTTGCCTCTACCCAAAGGTATTTCCGAGCAGAAGATCATTGAAACAATTCTCCCTTCCAAAGATGTTGACGGATTTCATCCGGAAAGTGTTGGAAGAATGGTACAAGGATTGCCTGCCTTTTATCCTGCAACACCCTATGGTATTTTGTTGTTGCTGGAACATTATGGCATTGAAACAAAAGGAAAGCATGCCGTTGTAATCGGCAGGAGCAATATTGTTGGCCGGCCCATCAGCATCATGCTCAACAAGAATGAATATCCGGGCAATTGCACCGTTACCGTTTGTCATTCGCATACACCCAACCTCAAGGAAATTTGTCTCCAAGGGGATATCATCATTGCAGCCCTGGGTCGTCCTGAATTTTTGAAAGCAGACATGGTGAAACATGGCGCCGTAGTAGTGGACGTAGGTATCACAAGGGTTGCAGACGATTCCAAGAAATCTGGTTTTGCCATCAAGGGTGATGTTGATTTTGAAAACGTTGCACCGCTCTGCAGTTATATCACGCCAGTGCCAGGCGGTGTTGGCCCCATGACCATTGCAGCATTGATGATGAATACTTTCAAGGCTTGCGCCGCTAAAGACTGATCAATGGAATCCAATCCTATTGCAGCGCTTCCGTTGATGGAACATTTCTATACCCTTCAAGGGGAAGGCCGTTTTACCGGTCATGCTTCTTATTTTATCCGCTTGGGTGGATGTGATGTGGGATGTGTTTGGTGTGATGTAAAAGACAGCTGGGATGCTTCCAAACATCCGCTGGTGCCCGTCACTGAAATCGTCGCAGCTGTAGTGGCATCAGGCACAAAGATTGCGGTCATCACAGGTGGCGAGCCCATGATGCACAACCTTGATTTGCTTACTGCCATGCTAAAAGCCAAAGGTATACGAACGCACGTCGAGACCTCCGGGGCTCATCCGCTTTCAGGCAGTTGGGATTGGATCTGCCTTTCCCCCAAAAAATTCAAGGCACCGCTGGATGAAATGATTGCGGCAGCCCATGAATTGAAAACCGTTATTTACAACAAGACTGATTTTGCCTGGGCCGAACAATATGCGGCAAAGGTTCCCAAAGATTGTTTGCTTTATCTTCAACCCGAATGGAGCAGGGCTGCTGAAATGAATCCATTGATCATTGACTATGTGAAGACCAATCCTCAATGGATCCTCTCGCTTCAGACCCACAAATTCCTGGATATTCCCTGATTGTAAACCGTTGGATTGGATCATTTGATCAACCATTATTTCCCCAAGCGCGATACATTAACAAATCATACCACCCTCTATTTTGTTAAATCAAGTAATTTTATGCATGCGCATATTGATCATTGTTTTGTTGGTCTCATTTTTTCAGATCGGGTTTGCCCAGCAATATGATCCTTTAAAGATTGCTAAAAAGAACAAGGCCCTTTACGCCAAAGCATTGGAATATGCCGATCAGGATCTTTACCAAGACGCTTTGAGCCTGATCAACATGGCCTTAGAGAATGAACCTGATTACCTTGATGCACAACTTTCCAAGGCAGGCATCCTGGGAGAATTAAAGCGGTATGCTGAAGCCGTAAAAGCGTACAGCAAGGCATTTGCGATGGATGCTGCGTATGCCCAAGAGTACCTGCTTCCCTACAGCATCAACCTGGCCGGGATGGGAAATTTTCAGGAAGCCTTGAAAGCAGCAGATCTTTTTTTGTTGATCCCCAAACTCAATGAAAACTCCGTGAAGGCAGGTACGTTCAGGAAAAATAATTATGCATTTGCCGTTGAACAATCCCGAAAACACAGTCAACTTTCCAGTTCCGGTTTTCGGAATGCCGGCGATGCCATCAATTCAATTTTCCCGGAATATTTCCCTTCACTGACCATCGATGAAAAAACCCTTGTTTTTACGCGCCGGGTCAATGGCAACAATGAAGACTTTTATGAGGCCAATGCAGCCGACAACAAATGGGCGCAGGCAACACCGTTGGAGGGAACTGTCAATACACCCTTCAATGAAGGGGCGCAGCATATTTCCCAGGATGGAAAGTGGTTGGTTTATGCGGGATGTAATTTTCCGGATGGCTATGGCAGTTGTGATATCTACATTTCTTTTCTCACAACCGCTGGATGGAGCAAACGAGAAAACCTTGGAGAAGCCATCAATTCGGAAGCTTGGGAATCAACCCCTTGTCTTTCACCAGACAAGCAGGAACTTTATTTCTCGTCCAACAGGCCAGGAGGATATGGCGGGTCGGATATCTATGTTTCCAGGCTTCGCCCGAACGGGCGTTGGTCCTCGCCTCAAAACCTGGGACCACTTGTCAATACTGTCGGAGACGAAAGTGCACCTTTCATGCATGCAGACAATGAGACCCTGTATTTTACCTCTTCAGGATTGCAGGGATATGGAGGCAAGGATATATTTTTTTCAAAGAAAAGAATGAGCGGTTTTGATACCGCGGTGAACCTTGGTTATCCCATCAACACGATTGATAACGAAGGGGGCCTGATTGTAGCGGCCAATGGTGTCAATGCATTTTATTCAAGTGACAGGGCCGATAGCCGCGGTGGTCAGGACATCTATACCTTTGAATTAAGGGAAGATCTTCGCCCACTCAATACCACTTGGGTACAGGGAAAAGTCTATGACAGTGCTACAGGAAAGGGTTTGAGCGCGATTGTGGAGTTGATTGATCTCAGCAGCAAGCGGGTGGTGACAGAATTGCAGACGGATGCTGATGGCAACTATCTTTCAACCCTTCCATTGGGCCGCAATTATGCGTTCAGTGTTAACAAAAAAGGATACCTGTTTTATTCCAACAGGTTCATGCTCAAGGAAGTGGTTTCTGGTGATCATTTTGAAGTGAATATTCCCTTACAACCTTTTGCAAAAGGGGCCAATATTGTGTTGCGCAACATTCTATTTGAAACTGGAAAATTTGTTTTGCTTCCGGAATCCATTGCAGAGCTTGAAAAAATTGTATCCATACTCCGGGAGAATCCAGCACTCAAGGTTCAGATCAGTGGCCATACCGATAATGTTGGAAAAGAGGCGGATAACCTTGTTTTGTCTGCATCAAGGGCAAAAGCAGTAGTGGAGTATATCATCACAAAGGGAATTCTTGCTGCAAGACTGACCCACAAAGGATTTGGTGCTGCTCAGCCGGTAGCAGACAACGCCACAGAACAGGGGAGGTCCCTGAACAGAAGGACAGAAATGACGGTCATGTCAAACAACTGATGTTTTCACTTTATGGGGAAGTTTTAATACGTTTTGATTTCGTTTAAACCTCTTTTGTGCAGGCCTGCAGGTAAGTAGTTTTGCTTGCAATGAATGAAGTTCAGCTTTTGCAACACCTCCGTTTGACCATGATTCCTCAGGTGGGGGACATCCATATTGGCATTCTCCTGAAACATTTTGGTTCGCCGGCAGCTGTGTTTTGCGCAAGCCCCAAAGCCCTGGAAGAAGTACCAGGAATAGGGGCTGTTCGTGCCGCAGCCATCAGGAATTGCGATGTTCAACAACGTGTTGAAGCAGAATGGCAGTTCATTCAAAAAAATCACATCAAGGTTTTGGTAAAAGGGAATGAGGATTATCCAGCTAAACTGGAACATTGTATTGATGCTCCGCATGTATTGTATTGTAAAGGCGCATCAAACCTGTTGAACAAACGGGTTGTCAGTGTAGTTGGTACCAGGTCTCCCAGCCAGTACGGAAAAGATCGGGTGGTGGAGTTGATGGCTGTTCTGGGTCAACATGATGTACTGGTGGTGAGTGGCCTGGCCTATGGCATTGATACCATGGCACACAAGGAGGCATTGAAAAACAAGCTGACAACCATTGGTGTACTGGGTCATGGGCTTGATCAGGTTTACCCACATGCCAACAGGGAGCTCGCGGCTGAAATGCTGGAGCAGGGTGGGCTGCTGTCAGAGTTTATGCAGGGTATCAAACCCGAAAAACAAAATTTCCCCAAGAGAAACAGGATTGTCTCTGGAATGGCGGATGCGGTTGTTGTGGTGGAAAGTGGATCAAAAGGAGGCAGCTTGATTACGGCAGACATTGCCAACAGCTACAACAAAGATGTATTGGCTTATCCGGGAAGGGCAACCGACCCCAGCAGCAAAGGTTGCAACCAATTGATCCGCAACCATAAAGCCAACCTGATCACTTGCGGCCAAGACCTGGTTGAATTCATGAACTGGGCTGAAGCGTTGCCCAAATCATCCAAGGCTCAACCTGGAATGAATGCATCTCTTTCAGATGAAGAAAATGTTATTTTATCCATCATCAGCCACCATGATCCCTGTCCGGTAGATCTGCTGACAAGCATGTCTGGGCTCAATCCAGGCCTGGTTGCTGCGCATCTGTTGTCTTTGGAAATGGCCGGACTGGTCGCATGTCTGCCGGGAAAATTATACGGAATTCGTCACCCCTAGGGATTTTTTAAATTTTTCTTATCTTCGCATATGGCAACAAGAACTCAACAATCCCCCAAATTTTTTGGAGAAGGCCTGACCTTCGATGATGTATTGCTCGTTCCGGCATATTCAGACGT
>CANEWJ010000095.1 GCA_947442625.1 Chitinophagaceae bacterium | reverse complement strand
ATTCCCTGACCCCCAAAAAACTATAGCCAATGGCACCAAAAATGATGATGACAATGCTGCATACAACTGCAAAAACCGGTCTTTTTATGCTTAATTCAGAAAGATTCATTGGGCCAGTATTGGGTTGTTACTAATTTACTTTGGTGAGTTTCACCTTTGAATCTTTTCTGATAAAGAGAAGACCTGTTGTGATAACTGTATCGCCTGGCTGGAGCCCGCTGGTGATTTGAACGTTCTCCGCATTCCGCAATCCAGTGGTCACACTCACAAATTCAGGTGTTCCGTTGCGGTAGAGCAGGAGTTGCTTGGTGCGTGCAGTTGGCACGATGCACTGGGATGGCACCATCACGGCAGCATTGTTTGAACCCAGTGTCAGGCCAACCTTAGCAAAAGAGCCTGGCACCAGGTTATTGTTTCCATCATTGATGGTTGCGAGTATTTTGAGGTTTCTGGTTTCTGATTCGATTACTGTTTCTGAAGCCAGGATCGTGGCTTTGTATTGACCTTCTTTGCCTTCGATGCCAAAAACAACCGACATGCCTGGCCTGATATCATTGCTGTATTTTTCAGGGATGCTGAAGCTGATTTTTTTCATGTTCACCTGACTGAGGGTTGTCAGGATATTGGCTGGCGTAATATAAGCGCCAAGGCTGATGTTCCTGAGTCCCATCCTTCCTGCGTAAGGCGCATGGATTTCAGTTTTCCCGATATTTACCATGGTCAATTCAATATCAGCTTTGATGTTGTTAACCTGTAAAAGGCTGAGGTCATAATCCTGCTGACTGATACCACTGATTTTCAGGAGTTCCCTTTGGCGTTCCTCTGTTTTTTCTGCGATTTGCAATTGCACTTTCAATTTTTTGAGTTGTGCCTGAAGGTCTTCGTCAAATAATTTAACAAGCAAAACATCTTTTGCAACAGTGGAACCCTCTTTGAAATTGAGCTGGATAACCCTTCCGGAGATCTCAGGACGAATCTCGGTAAGTTCGAAAGGAAGGATATTACCCGCCACTTCGATAGACTCGGAAACAGTTGTAGCCTTGATGACAATGGCCTCAACAGAAACGGGGCCATTTTTGGACGCATCCTGTGGCTTTTTTGCATCTTTTTTCTCTTCACAGGCAAATAATGCCAACAACAGGGCAAGGGCAACGCTGAACTTTTTCATATTGACGAAAATAAGTTGAAATTCCTTTGAAACATTTTGAATTTGATGATTTTATGATAAAAATCCTGCTAACCGATTTTGGCTCCATTTTCTACTTTCATACCAGCCTCCAACAGTACAACTTGGTTGTTGCTGTCATAAACCCCCAAGACCAGGCATTCACTGAAAAAATTGGCGATTTGCTTGGGTGGAAAATTGACCACGGCCATCACCTGCCTTCCCAAGAGGGATTCAATGGAATAATGATGGGTGATTTGCGCAGATGAACGCTTGATACCCAATGTGCCAAAGTCAATCTCCAGCTGAAAAGCAGGTTTTAACGCTTTTTCAAAAAGTTTTACGGAAAGAATGGTACCGCAGCGGATGTCAATTTTTTCAAAATCATTCCAGGAAATGGTCATGCAAAAGGATTTGACTAAAATTAGCCAAAACAATTGTTATGCTCATAAATTAACATACGATCAGGCATTCATCGATGAAATGAGTGCCAAAAGCGCTTTATGACGTTCAGCCTCTCCTTTTGACTGTTCGGCTTTTGCAATTTCCTTTAGCCACCGTTGAATAAAATTCCTGGCATTCGAGGGTGTGTAGGTTACAGGAGGATGGGCAAGGTTCATTTTTTTTACATAATTCTCTACATCGCGGTGGGTATAGACCTGTCCATTCAATGGGTCTATGTAAAAGAGAATATCGCTGCCTTCCACTGAAATGATCGAACTGCCTTGTCCCACATAACAAAGAAGGTTTTGTTTGGGAACATCAGCCGGCAATAGTGATACGCCCAGCATTTCAGCAATGATCAGGTAAATAGATGCAAGGGGGAAGGTATTTGAAAGCTTGTTTGTAAGCAAATGCGAAGGGTCAAAATGGTTGATCGTTGAATAGGCAAGTTCAACACCTTTGTAGTTGTAGTGGCCAAATATGATTTTATTGAGGATGTTGATTTCTTCCAACGGCGTCAGGTAATCATTCAATTCAAGCCAAATGGTTTTTCTGATTTTTTCAACCTCGAAAAACAACCGGTCCCTGTCGTATTCAGGATTTAGGTAGGCAGCAATAAACAAAGAGGCTTCAAGTACTGATTGATCTTCACTGTTAAGCCAATCTGCAACGGCTTTTTCTATACATGAAATTGAAATCTGCGAAATGATCGTGTTGATTTTGGCTACTTGAACAGGGTCGTCTGTCAGTTCTTGAAATTCATTCAGCACAGGAATAACAACCTGTCCAAATCCGATGAATCGCCTGGTAATGGTTTGGTAAACCTCATCATCAGGATCTTCAATAAGATTCAGCAAAGCATTGATTTCTCCTGTTGTGTTGATCATCAACGGATCCTTTTCAATTATTTTTTGGGTGCCCTTCTTTTGCCACGGGTTGGGTTGGCAATAGCATGTTCAATCATCCCCTGTACCTCTTCGATGGTGAGATCCTGCACATTGTCTTGCTTTTCCTTAGGAATGGGGAAGTTCTTCAATCCCTTCTTGATGTAGGGCCCATAAGGTCCTTTCAGCAACTGGATCTTTTCCTTTTCAAAGATTTTAATGGTCCTTTCATCCTTGGCTTTTCGCTTCTCAGCAATGAGAGGTATGGCAACATCAAGTGTTATTTCGTAAGGATCATATTCCTTTGAAAGTGAATAAAACTTTTTGTCATGTGCAATATATGGCCCAAACCGTCCAATATTGACCTGTACGGGCTCATTCTCAAATTCCCCGAGAACCCTGGGAAGTTTGAACAATTCCATGGCCTGTTCGAGGTTGATGGTTTCTATGCTTTGATCAGCCTTCAGTTTGGCAAACCTCGGTTTTTCCTCTTCGGTGGTTTCGCCAATTTGCACCATCGGGCCATAACGACCCATACGGGCAATTACACGTTTACCTGTTATGGCTTCATGGCCCAGCGCTCTCTCGCCACTGATGCGTTCTGCGGTCTCCATTGTAGAGTCTACGTCCTTTTTGAAAGGTGCGTAGAAATCCTTTAGCATTTTTCCCCAGTCTTCATTACCATCCGCAATGCTGTCAAACTCATTTTCAATCTTGGCCGTAAAACCATAATCCAGTACCTGGTCGAAATGCTGGATCAGAAAATCCGTTACTACCGACCCAAGGTCTGTAGGGAACAATTTGGATTTTTCAGCACCGGTATTTTCTTGTTCTATTGCTTTGGAGATGGTATTGTTGCTGAGCTTCAAAACACGATAATCCCTTTTTGTCCCTTCTTTGTCTCTCTTCTCCACATATCCTCTTTTGAGGATGGTTGAGATAGTAGGCGCGTATGTAGATGGACGGCCGATACCGAGTTCTTCCATTTTCTTTACCAAAGAGGCTTCTGTATACCTTGGCTGTGCTCTTGTGAAGCGTTCAGTAGCCAGCATTTCATTCAATTCGAGCTGTTGACCTTTGGCCAGAGGAGGGAGCATGCCTTCAGTGGATGGTTCCTCGTTTTCATCTTCCTCATCCCTGCTCTCGTTGTATACTTTGAGAAAACCCTCAAACTTCATCACTTCACCTTCTGCCTTGAGCAATTCTTGTTGGGTAGAAATGGTTATTTCTGCAATGGTCTTTTCCAGTTCAGCATCTGCCATCTGGGAAGCCATGGTTCTTTTCCAGATCAGCTCATACAGGCGTTGGCCATCAGCAATTTCAACTGTTGGCTTGTCCATATAGGTTGGCCTGATTGCCTCATGGGCTTCTTGGGCTGATTCATTTTTATTTTTGAACTTCCTTTCCTGAAGGTATTCCTTGCCATAACTGTCTGTGATCTGTTTTGAAATATCACCCCTGGCCGTTTCACTCAATGAAACACTATCAGTTCTCATGTATGTGATATGACCGGCTTCGTACAATTTCTGGGCAATCAGCATGGTCTTGCTTACACCATATCCTAATTTTCTGCTCGCTTCCTGCTGAAGAGTAGAAGTGGTAAATGGGGCAGCTGGTGATTTTTTAGCAGGTTTCTTTTGTACATCTTTTACGGTATAACCCGCTCCAACACAACCCTGGAGAAACTGCTCAGCATCTTGCTGGGTATTTTTTTTGACTCCTTCTGCTTTGAATATGACCTGCTTCCCATTGATGTCTTTTGCCTTGAAGAAACCCTCAACTTTAAAGCTACCAGTGGCCGTAAAACCATTGATAGACCTTTCCCGCTCAACAATCAAACGAACCGCAACACTTTGTACACGTCCTGCACTCAGGTTTCCCCGCATGCTCATTTTGCGCCAAAGGATAGGGGAAATTTCAAATCCTACAATCCTGTCAAGAATTCGCCTTGCCTGTTGTGCATTGACAAGGTTCATGTTGACTGTTCTTGGTTTTTCAACCGCAGCACGGATCGCTGGTTTGGTAATCTCGTGGAAAACTATACGCTTTGTGGTGGCAGGATCCAGACCCAACACTTCACAAAGATGCCAGCTGATGGCCTCACCTTCTCTGTCCTCATCCGTTGCGAGCCATACTTCGCCAGATTTTTTGGCGATTTGTTTCAGTTCTTTGACCACTTTTTCCTTTTCCTCTGGAACAATATACCTGGGTTTGAAGCCTTTTTTAATGTCAATACCCATTTCACTCTTCTCAAGGTCGCGGATATGACCAAAACAACTCTTCACTTCAAAGTCACTACCAAGAATCTTTTCAATGGTTTTTGCTTTGGCCGGGGACTCAACTATAAGTAGGTTTTTTGCCATTTTTACTTTCTCTTCTGTTATGTTTTCTCACCAATTGTTGAATCGATTGATGGGGGTTTTACTCCCTGAATCGATGTACATCGCGATGCAATAATAAGATAAAGCGAATGAATTCTAACAAATCTGTTCTTAAATGAAATCAATTATCCTTTTCATCACGGCAGAGTCTTTGTATATTTTTCTGTGCCCAAGGCCTTCAGTAAACATGAATTCTACATTGCCCGGAGAAAGGGCTATCAAGGGTTTTACATCCGAAAGGGGGGTGATGTTATCATCCTTGTCATGTATCCAAAGAATGGGATTGGCGAGCTTGGGGACAATCCTGTTGATAGAGTAGTGATATATCGATTTTCCCGATTTTTGCTTGATATAGTCATGGATAGACTCCTTTATTTTTTGGCTCAATCCAAAAAAATGGCTGAAAAGGGCAATGGCAGAGTGGGTTTCTGTGGCTGGAGCAATCAACACCATTTTGGCTGCCGGATTGTTGTGGTTTTCCTGGTAAAGGCATAAGGCAATGCCACCGAAAGAATGGGAGATATAGCCGTCAAATTTACCCAGTTTCTCTTCCAACACCCTGATCATCTCCGCATATTCTGGCGCGGTAGTGGTCTTCCCCTCACTATTGCCATGTGCCTTGCCGTCCATCGCCACCACACCATAGCCTTTGGTCAGCAATTGGGTAACGTAACGGTCAAAATTAAATGCCCTTGATTCAAAACCATGTAAAATGAGGACCTTCTTTAGGGCATTCGGGTTCCAGCGGTATCCATGGATGGTAAGGCCATCAACCTGTATATCAAAGGCTGTAGCCTGATGAAAAATGGGAGGGGGAACATTTCTTGGTTTACGGTAAGGGGTACAGAAAATATTGAACGCAATGGATGCGCCCCATTGGGTCGAGATGAGGGAGGCTATTTTTATGCTGGATTTAAGGTAAAATAGGGTCAGCTTCTGTGCTATAGTCATGAGTATACATTATGCTTAATTGCAAATATACAGCAGTGCATTTTGGAGACACAAGCTAATTATCCTGAATAGATTAACTTTGTTATTATTCTTTATGCATTTACTAGAAAAATTAGAACAAGTACAAATATTGGTGTTTGACCTCGATGGTGTCATGACCAACGGTAAAGTATTGGTCATGCCCAATGGAGAATGGATTCGTGAGATGGATATCAAAGATGGTTATGCATTACAACATGCCGTGAAATCAGGTTTGAAGGTTGCTGTGATAACTGGGTCTTCCTCAACACCGGTGAAAGAAAGATTATCAACACTTGGTGTTGAACTGTTTTTTGAAAAAACACCTCAAAAGTCATTGGTAATTAATAAATTGTTAGATGAATTGGGTATTGATAAAGCATTTGCCCTTTTCATGGGAGATGATCTTCCAGACCTGGATGCCTTTCAAGCAGTTGGAATTAAAACATGTCCTTCTGATGCTGCACCCGAACTGTTGCAACACGTAGATTATATCTCCCCCAAATCAGGCGGCAATGGATGTGTGAGGGATATCATTGAAAAGGTCCTCAGGGCCCAGGGGAAATGGTCTCAACCCTCCAATATTCAAAGCATTTAAATGAAAGGAATTCATACAATAAAGGGTTTCTTTCAATTGATCCGGTATCCCAATCTTGTCTTTATTGCTTTGACTCAATCCTTGTTTTATTACCGGATCATTCTTCCTTCTTTCATCGTCAATGGCCAACCAAAACAACTGTTGCAGCAAACTGATTTTTTTCTTTTGCTTGTTTCCTCCTTACTGATTGCTGCAGCTGGCTACATCATCAATGATTATTTCGACATCGATATTGACAATGTCAACAAGCCAGAAAGGTTGATTGTAGGGAAGTTGATCAAAAGGCGATGGGCCATGTTGTGGCACCTGGTATTGTCACTGGCTGGTCTTTTTCTTTCAGCCATTGTCGCAATGCATTTGAACAATCTTTTGCTGCTGGCACTCAATTTTTTAAGTGTGTTGCTTTTGTTGCTCTATTCTTCTACTTTCAAAAAACGGTTGTTGATTGGCAACTTCATCATTTCAGTTTTAACAGCATGGGTAGTGGGGGTATTGTTCATAGCAGAAATAAGATTGAATGATGTTGTGTATATGCAAATCAACCAAGCAGTTATTGGACGTCTTTATAAAGTAACCCTGGTTTATGGCGGGTTTGCTTTCATCGTTTCGCTGATCAGGGAAGTTGTAAAAGACATGGAAGACATGGAAGGTGATAGGAGGTTCGGATGCAACACCATGCCGATTTATTGGGGAATCCCATCCACCAAAGTATTTGTAGCTGTTTGGATCTTTGTTCTTGTAGGACTCTTTGCTGCCATTGCCTTTTATGCCATGCTAAACTCCTGGTCCTGGCCTTTTTATACCCTTTCATTTGCCATGATCATCCAGTTTTTCTATATGTTGAAAAAACTTTATCATGCCCAACTGACGGCTGATTTTGCCAGGATCAGCAAAGAACTTAAACTGGTCATGATGGTTGGTATCCTTTCAATGTCATTATATTTTTTATCATGAAAAAAATCATCTTGGCCTCTGGTTCTCCAAGACGAAAGATGCTGATGGAATGGGCAGAATTCAGTTTTGATGTCCTTGTTTCAGATGCTGATGAGTCTTTTGACCCAGCGGAATCCCCAGCCAATATTGCCATGTCCATCGCTGAAAAAAAGATACAGGCAGTGCTGGAGCTCAAACAAATTGACCTATCCAATTCGATCATTGTTGCTGCTGATACAATTGTGGTATTGGAAGGTGAAATCATCGGAAAACCTGCAGACAGGGCCGATGCCCTTGGAATTTTAATGCGGTTGTCGGGAAAAAAACACCAGGTAATCACAGCGGTATGTGTGCAGGATGACCAGAAGAAAACAGTCTTTCATGATACCACCCATGTAAGTTTTCATGCACTTACGGAGGAACAGATCATCCACTATGTAGACCATTATCAACCCTATGACAAGGCTGGGGCCTATGCCATCCAGGAGTGGATTGGCGTTATTGGAATACAATCCATTGAAGGTGATTTTTACAATGTCATGGGCCTGCCAGTCAGCCGACTGGTACATACACTGAAAGAATCGTTTTTATAGGCCAGTGGCCTATCCCCAATTGAAATCCACGGAAAGTTGAATGTCTGGATGAATGCTTTCTTTCACCGGACAAGACCATGCAATTGTTTCTAGCCTTTGCTGTTCTTCCGCTGAAAAGCTTTGTTCGGATGGCCAAATGAATCGAATCTTGATGGCTGCAATTTTCCTTGGCGCATTTGACATGATTTTTTCAGTTTCAGTAACAGTTCCACATAGTCTTTCTTCTAGGTCATTTGCCCTTATGGCCATTGTGGTTAACATACAGGCTGCCAAGGAAGTACCAATGAGGTCTGTTGGAGAAAAACGGGCTCCCTTGCCCTGGTTGTCTGTAGGGGCATCCGTTTCAAAACTTGAGCCAGATTGCAAATGTGTTGCTAAAGTTCTCAGTTCTCCAGCATAAGTTACTGTTGAAGTCATGCTTTTTTTTATAAATTTACATAACATTAAGCAACTATGTTTAAACACACAGCCTTGTTCCTTTCCTTTTTCCTGATTGTGCTGCTCGTCAATGCACAGCGATCAGCCTTTCCAAAATCAGATGCAAAGCAATCCGAGAAACTGGAAAAACGAAACAGGATCAACGCAATGATAAGGAATGAAGAAGAGGGCATACCCGCCTTTGAAAAGCATACCAATTTCAGTTTCAAGAGCAATCACGATGGTTATGGTATTCTATACGAAAAGGGTAAAATGAAAACGCCCTACAAATCTTCTATTTTTCAATTCGAATTTGGAGAAAAGCACCATCCCAAGCAAGAAAAGCAAAGCAGTTCTGAATTCACCAACAGTGGTTTTGCCATTTTTGGAAGGCCATTTGTTTTTGGAAAGCAAAATATTTTCTATCAACTCAAGGTTGGTACAGGTCAGCAAATATTGATTGGTGGAAAAGGAAATAAAAATGGGGTTGCTGTATACGCAATTGCGGTGGCTGGCCTTTCAGCTGGTGTGACCCGTCCGTATTACATGGAATTCTCAGCTCCAGGAGGAACAGAAAAAATCAAGTTTACAGAGGCAAGGCGGTCCACTTTCCTGAGTGCAGACAGGATCATTGGAGGCACAGGTCTCCAGTTGGGATGGAACGAGATGAAGTTTTCCCCAGGTGCATATGCAAAAGGTGCTCTTCGCTTTGATTGGGCAAGGTTCAACCAGGTTGTTTCTGCCATCGAAGTCGGATTTGGTTTCGATTATTATGCGCAAAAAATCGTACAGATGGTTGACAATCCAGGTAAGTCATTTTTCCCTACAGGATCCATCGGATTGGTCTTTGGTAACCGCAAGTGATGTACCTTCGCACTTTATTTATCCCATGAGTTGTGATGTAAATACTTCAGGATCCATTCCTGAACAAAAGCAAAAAAAGCCTGATTGGTTAAGGGTTCGTCTTCCTGTTGGCGAAGGATACAAACATGTTCGATCCCTTGTTGATACCCATAAATTGCATACCATCTGCGAGAGTGGAAACTGCCCAAACATGGGAGAGTGCTGGGGGGCAGGTACCGCAACTTTTATGATCCTTGGAAATGTTTGTACCAGAAGCTGTGGTTTCTGTGCAGTAGCCACCGGCAGGCCTGATGCAGTTGATTGGGATGAGCCACAGCGTGTTGCGGAGGCCATTCATCTCATGAAAGTAAAACATGCTGTCATTACCTCTGTTGACCGTGATGAATTGCCTGATGGTGGTAGTAATATATGGTTTAATACCATCAAAGCGGTAAAATCACTCAATCCTGATACTACCCTTGAAACCCTGATACCCGATTTCAAAGGGATTGATGATCAGATCCAAAGAATCATTGAAGCCGCCCCTGAAGTGGTGTCTCATAATATCGAAACGGTAGAGCAACTTACCCGAAAAGTTAGGATCCAGGCAAAATATTGGAGAAGCATGGAAGTGCTGAGAAAATTGAAGCAAGGTGGTATGAGAACCAAATCAGGCATCATGCTTGGATTGGGAGAGCAAAAAGAGGAAGTTATTCAGACCCTGAAAGACCTGGCCGCCAATGGAATTGATGTAGTAACCATCGGCCAATATCTTCAACCAACCAGAAAACACCTGCCCGTTCAGCGCTTTGTTCATCCGGATGAATTCAATGAATACAAGGAAATTGGATATGGCTTGGGTATCGATTATGTTGAGAGTGGGCCACTTGTTCGATCATCCTACCACAGTGAAAAGCATGTGATTTCTGGCTACGGTAAGATTGCTTGGGCAAAAGAAAAAGCACTGCTACAATCAAACTGATTGTCATAGCCCCTGTCAAGCTGCTTTCAATGGATGATTAGTTTTCCCAGGCCAGTGCGCTGGCACCAAGAATTGCAGCATCAGATTCCTTTAGATGACTTACAAGTATCTTGACCTTGTTTTGGAATACCTGTATCAGGTTTTCTTCCATATGTTTTCTGGTTGGCTTCAAGATCAAATCTCCGGATTTGGTCAGTCCGCCAAACAAGATAATGGCTTCAGGGCTACTGAACATTACAGCATTGGCCAAAGCCAGTCCTAGAATTTTTCCAGTGAACTCAAATATTTCCAGCGCCAGTTTATCTCCTTTGATGGCGGCATCGTAAACCACTTTTGAATCAAGGGTTTCCTTGTCGGCTGTTCTCAATAAACTAT
>CANEWJ010000094.1 GCA_947442625.1 Chitinophagaceae bacterium | reverse complement strand
GTACAATCTTTTGGTGAAGTGAACTACCCACAGCAGTTGGCTTATGAAGAAGGCATGCAGTTCAAGAAGCTGATCAATGCGTCAGGTGGCTTTTCAAGCAGCGCTTCCAGAAAACATGCGTATGTGCTGGAAGCCAATGGAAAGGTCAGGAGCACCACCCATTTCCTTTTTTTCAATTTCTACCCCAGGATCAGCCCTGGTTCAGAGGCATATGTTCCCCAGAAGAAATCAAGAGAACCACTTTCCAAAGGGGAAGCCATTGGCATCACCTCAGGCCTGGTTTCATTGGCTGGTGTAATGCTGGCCATCATCAATTCATTGCAATAACATGTTCGATCCTCAACCCATACGCATCGATACTGATCAAATAAAAGGATTGACATCCCAATATTTACAGCATATCAGCAAAAGGCTTGGCCTGGTCTTGGTAATCATTGCGTTGGGTATTGCTGGAGCCTTCATCTGGAGTTGGAGAAGCCGTCCTGCCTATGAAGCAAAATGCAGTTTTGTATTGGAAGAAAAATCCGGAGGCGGTAGCGGTATCGCTGGTATTGCTTCACAGTTTGGTTTTGACCTGGGCTCTCTGGGTGGCGGTTCTGGAAACTTTTTTTCAGGGGACAATATCAATGACATCATTGGATCTTCAACTGTGATGGATGAAGTGTTGCTCTCCAAAGTTGATAGTGCAACAACCCTGGCTGATGTGTATCTGGATGCCTCTGGAATGCGGTCAGCGTATGGATGGAAAGACAAGCTGAACAATTTTTCATTTGCAAAGCCCATCACTTCTGCTGAAGCAAGCCATGTCAGGGATACAGCATTGCTTGTGGTCCGTGAGAAAATCCGTGAAAATTCACTGCTGATTGATCGAACAAGCAAAAAGGGTTCTATTTTCAGTGTTCAGGTTAAAAGCCCAGATCCGAAATTCGCTAAGCTGTTCACAGAAAGACTTGTCTCTGTTACCAGCAACATGTACATCGATATCAAAACAAGAAACCTGACCGGCAATATCGCTAAGTTAGAGAAGAGGGCTGATTCACTGCGCCAATTGTTTGGTTCGAAATCAAGGCAGTCTTATGAGCAGCAAATCCTTGATGCCAATGAAGCGTTTAAGTTGAACCTTGCCAATACTGAGATCAGCCAAAGGGATAAATCAGTCATTTTTGAGATATATGCTGAGGTGATGAAGAACCTTGAAGTCAGCCGTATGCTCCTGATCAACCAAACACCTGTTATACAGGTGCTGGATAGTCCTAAGGATCCTTTGGTGGATGTGCGGATGCCATTGCTCAAACTCCTTGCCATAGCATTTGTATTGTCTGTGGCAGTTGGTATTCTTTTGGCAAGCCTTTCGTTTCGCATGCCAAAAGAAAATGGTGCATGAAAAAAGCAATTGTTTTCTTGCGTTCATTTGGCGATTTTACGATCGCCATTTCTGTATTAAGGAAGTCTAGTTCCCATGCGGATTATGTCTTTTATGCATCGGTGCATCTCGAACCCTTGTACAAAGACCTGAAGGCTTCCTTGTCAGAACTCGATATGAACATTCAGTTCATTGATTTTGGCATAAAGAAAAAAATCTTTGGATATTTCACCAACAAGCATTCCATTGAGTTGCATTCGTTTAGGGAGTTGATGAAACTGCGGAGATGGGTGAAGGATGAGGGTTTAAAGGTTGAAGGGTTTAAGGGTTTAGGAAGGAGTGGGATACAATTGTTTTTTGAACAGCGTCGTAAGCTGTGGATGATTGCTCCTTTTATTGGAAGCAGTTTCCCCTATATCCATAAGAAAAGCAGAAACATCTACGATTCTTATTTGGCACATTTTGGTGTAGCACCGGGAATGTTGGCTTTCCATGAATCATCAACGGCAATTCAATCAATTCTTGTGTTGCCAGAATCCCGGAAAAAGTCAAAATCATTTCAGCCTACATTCATTCATGCGTTGGTATCCAGCTTGATCAAGCAAGGCCTTGATGTAACCACGGCTTTCTTTAAAAATATTCAGACTGTTCCGGAGGGAAAAGTAGCAACCCATGATTCTTTTGCTGACCTGATCGGTTTGATTCAAGCTGCTGATTTGGTGATAACGGCAGATAGCCTTCCCGCCCATCTTTCCCAATTGCTCCAACGGCCACATTTTGTAGTGTATGAGGGTAATCCCAATCCAGAATGGATGACTCCGTATGCCAGACAAACGAAGGCTTTTGGTGTGTTGGGTGATGTAGCGCGTGTGAATGAATTTATACATCCAGTGGCAACAACGTAGTGTGAAAGGATTTTTAATTTGTGACGAATCAGAAACGCATCGGAAAGCCCACATTGAAAAGCTTTTGACCGATGCTCCATTTACAATTGATAAAGTGGCTGCTGTTTACCCAGGAAAACAGCATGTGCCATTTCGAGATGCTTTGATGAGCTGTTCAAAGCAAAGAACAGGAAAAGATTTATTGATGGGAGAATTGGGTTGTCTGCTCAGTCATCGCCGCGTATGGTCCATGATTGTGAAGCAAGCCAACAATGACCAAGATCATTTTCTGGTTTTTGAATCAGACAGCATGATTGCCCACCCATTGTTCCTCAACAATAATTTTGCCCGATTAACAAAAGAAAAAGATATGTTTTTTTGGGGTGCATGGGAAGGACATATGAAATTGTTTAAGTCGTCCAGAAAGGATGTTGATGGACAATTCACTGTTGGCATACCTTTTATCAAAACAGCGTATTGTACCTACGGGTATTCGCTCAATAAAAAAGCAGCATCATTGTTGTTAGAACGCACCAATAAGATTTCTCACCCCGTTGATCAATTCAAGTATTTTTTCAATCAAGATGAACTTAGGCTTGGCGGTGTATTGCCCGAGGTGATCAAAGGAAATCAAATTACCAGTACGATCCGCGAAAAAGAAAACGTGTTCTTCAAAAAAGCATTTCTCGCTGTGCTAGACCTTAAAAACAACATCATTTGCAGTCTGCGATAAAACAGCTCACAAAGATTTACCTCAATGTTTTTGTATTTGTTTACGCATTGTATGCCTATTTCAACAAAGGGGTGGCTTATGCTTTTTTGGCTGAAATCGTGCTTGTGTTTGGATTTTTATTGATCTTTTTCAACCTAAAGCACTATGTTTTCATCTGGAACAAGCCAGTGAAGTTGGTTACATTTTTCATCTCCGTTACAGGAATTTGGTTTTTGTTTGGACTGGGAAAATTCCCGCTGGTTGAATTGCTTCAGGATGCCTTCATGTTTTTTTATGCCTTTTTTATTTTTATTGTTTTTCTTTTTGCAGGGGAGTTTGAACAGTTCAAGCAAAAAATATTTACGCTGTACAAATGGTATCCCCTTGTTGTTTTCTGCACGTTTCTGCTTGTATCTTATATCCCGTTTTTCCAGTCATTTAAATTGTTTGGAGACATACCCTTGCTCATGTACAAATATGGAGACATGGCCATCCATCTCCTGATCACAACCCTTTTGCTCCTTTGTGGACACATCAAGATGAGCAAACGATTTCTGGCCTTGAATGTCATCATCATTGCCTACCTGTTTTTGGTGATTGCTGCATATAACAGGGCAGGGATGGTTTCTTATGTTGCTGGCTTGTTTTTGTTCCTGTTTGTTTACCGGAAAAAATTCAGTGCAGCTGCCATTTCCAGCTACTTGAAAATAGTTCCCTTTGTATTGCTTGTTGTCATGGCTTTCTATGTCAATACCAAGGTGGATGAAAATTTTCAGGGAAGGACTATCGGCATTGAGCAGTTGAAACAGAATGTGACAAGTATTTTTTCTGCAGATATTGATGGCTCATTGTCTGACAATAAAGTCTGGCGGCTGGCATGGTGGTACAAAATTCTTGTTGATGCAACCACTCCTAAAAATGCATTTATCGGAAAAGGGGTAGGTGAGAATCTTGCGCTCATCAATGATATTAAGGTTGAAAATGAAGGCCTCCGTGCGCCGCATAATTTTCACCTCAACATATTGGCCAGGTTCGGATTTGTTTTTCTGTTTATATGGATCTGGTGGATAGTGATGCACATGAAAAATATTCGTGCTTCCAATGGCGATGAATTCAATGTGATGGTATTGGTGATGATGATGGCTTTTCTCGTCAATGCCAGTTTTGATGTTTATCTGGAAGGTCCGATGGGGGCATTCCCTTTTTGGACCTGGCTGGGAATATTGTATATAAATGATTCGGAAGCTATTCCTATCTGATCGCCTTTACCTTGCCAATGTGGGGGCAACCCTCATGTCGCAGCTTTTTTCTGCGGTATCGGTATTGTACTTGACGCCGAGATTGTTCTCTGCATTAGGGCAAGAGGAGTTTGCACTTTATGGCGTGATCCTCAATGCCATTGTATTTGGTGGCATCATGGACCTTGGCATGAACATTGGAATGCTCAGGAGGTTAATCCATGAAAGGGAAAAAACAAATGCATTGTTTTCTTCCTTGTTGATTACCTATGGCATGTTTTTCGTTTTGCTATGTCTTGGCACGTTGATTGTGCAAACCCTCTTTCCCAATATTTTTTCTGGAATTTCACCAGGCTATGTATATGTGTTGATATTGCTGATCATCCAAAACATCATTGCAGCCTTGTTGGATGTGATGATCCAGTCTTCGCAAAAGATTTTCAAGGCAAAGATCATCAGGATCATCAAGACAGTTGTTGAATTCACCTGCATACTCATGAGTCTCAACAGTGGTTCATTGGAGCGAATTTTGCTCATCATGGTAGTGCTTAACTTTTTGTACATTGTTTCATTGTATGTATATGCTTATTATGAAATTCATTTCAAGCTCAGCTTGGTCGATTTTAATTTTCAAACGGTCTTCAATCATGTTGACTATAGTTTTTGGTATTTCCTGACAACATTATCCGGTGTTTTGGTTTTCAACTCACAGGTATTCATCCTCAATCAATTTGCTGGACCGGCATTGTTGGCAGAATTTGTTGTCTTCACCCGTTTCTTTGAAATCATCCGTACATCGGTTTCCAATTTTACGGTTGTCTTGTTTCCAACCATTGTGACTCAAGAGCGTGATCATGATAAAAGGAAAGTTTTGTCCTTGTTTAGGTCTGCCTTCTCTCGCACTGCTATCATTCTCTCCATTATTTTTGTCATCCTTTTCGTATTCGGGGAAGATGTTTTTGTTTTTTGGACAAAAAACAAATTCAATTTTGACAATAAACTCTTTATTCTCCTTCTTGTTTTCACCATTCTGATTTTACTGGACAATGTTTCTGCTTTATTCCTCAGTGCTTTGAAAATGAACAAGATGACGACAATCGTATCAATCATTCAAGGACTCCTTGTTTTGGTATTGACTACCCTCACAATAGGCCACTACGGATTGGTTGGTGTTGTTCTGTCCTCCATTCTGTCATTGTGTATGACGAGCTTGCTTTTTAATCCGATTTATCTGGTCCGTAGGTTGAAATCCAGGGGTTAAATTCCAGAATCAATAAAAAATGTAATTTTGCAGGTATATCATGCGTATTTCCACTCCTGAAATATCAAATTTGTTAAAAAGTATCAAGTATTTTGATGCGGATGCTGATGTATATCTCTTTGGTAGCAGAATCGATGATAATAAACGAGGAGGCGACATTGACATAGCAGTATTGTCAGATAAGATTGATCTCAAGAAAAAAATAGATATCAAGTTTAATTTTTTTAATGATTTTGGAGAGCAGAAACTTGACATAGTAATCATCGAGAATGAAAACCAACCATTCTGGCAGTATATCAAAGAAAAAGCTATTTTATTAAGCAATTAATGGAAAAGATCATTTCTATATTGACAGATGACTGGAGTTACTTACAACTTGCAGTTAGTCAGTTTACATTTTCCAAGCAGGCATGTGATGCATTTGTTTCAGGAGGAGAATATTCAGAGACTGATTTGGAAAAAATGGAGGCTTTTACTGCCAGATTTGCAAGGGTTCTGGATATTTACACCCAAAAAATATTGAAAACTGCTGATGTATTAGAGGGTTATGGTGAAGGAACTCTCAGAGATGTTTTAGGACGTTGTGAAAAAGCAGGAATTATAAGTGATGCTCAATCTATTCTGAAATGGCGTATTCTTAGAAATGAAATTGCCCATGATTATATCCCTTCCGAGCAACGCAGAATATTTTTTGAAGTTCAAGATGTTGCTGATTCCCTTTTCGACTCTATTTTAGTGACCAAGTCACACCTCATTGCTGCTAAGTGGCTTAATGCAACTCACGGCACATCTTCATGATTAAGAAGATTAACATCCTCGGTGTTCATTTTTCAAACCTCGATGAACCGCAACTCGTTGCGTTGTTGGACAACCGGATAGCTGAAGCGCAAAAAACACAGGTATGTTTTGTGCCAACAAATTCAATTCTGGCTGCAAGAAAAAGCAGGTTTGTGATGGATGTTTATAACAGTGCTGATGTTGTGATGTGTGATGGTGTACCTGTGCAATTGGCCTCCAGGTTGTTGGGAACACCCTTAAAACAACGTTTGACAGGGTTTGATTTTTTTCCGCATTTCATTCAGCATTGTGTACAAAAAAAATACAGCATTTATTTTCTTGGCGCCAAAGAAGGTGTGGCAAAACAGTTGGCTGCCATGTATCAATCACGTTATCCAGGCATTCGCGTTGCGGGATATTGTACTCCACCATTTGCAGCTGCCTTTTCTGAAGAGCAAAATGCAGTAATGCGTTCTGCCATCAATGCTGCAAAGCCCGATGTATTGTTTGTGAGCCTTACTGCGCCCAAGCAAGACATTTGGATCCATCAGCAGCTGGAACATTTGAATGTAAAACTTGCCATTGGTGTTGGTGCTGCGTTTGATTCAGAAGCAGGGTCACTCAAGCGTGCACCCATTCTAATGCAGCAAATGGGCCTTGAATGGTTTTTCCGCTTTTTGCAAGAACCTGGTAGGATGTTCAGGCGCTATTTCATAGAAGCTCCAATATTTGTTCCTTTGGTGATGTTTCAATTTCTTTCGACGCTCTTTCATAAGTCCAATACAGCACCTCATCACAACTGATACGCCCCATAGCATCATCATCATCGCCTGGAACGGCATCGACGAACCGTTAAAGCATATTTCTTTTGATGCTATCCCTGTGTTCAGGCCAATACTTTTCAACTATTCTGGCAATGGGGTGCAACCAAAACTTCCTGAAGGTAAGTTCGTTGCTGATTGTATTTCTGTTAAAACAGAATTCAAAGGCGTGTTGCTGTATGAGGCATGCAAATATACAAAGGCTTTGGACTATACCTATATCGGGTTGTTGGATGACGATCAGGCCATCAGCGTTTCATCGCTCAATAAGTTGTTGAACATAGCAACAGAAAATGCCTTTGATGTTTTTCAGCCAGCTGTGTCTGCCAACAGTTATTATAGCCATGCCATGTTTGTGCAAAAAAAAGGCCATCTTCCAGAGCCCATGCATTGGGTCGAAATCATGTCTCCTTTTTTGAGAAAAGAAATCTTTGAGTCGGGTGAGCAGTTTTACAAAAGCAATATTTCCTCCTATGGAATTGACAGGTATTTGTTTCCTTATCTTCAGCGAAGGTTGAATCAAAACAATACTGCCCTGATCCACGAAGTAAGCATCAGGCATTTGAAGCCCGTTACAGATGGCAGCAAGAAGTTTTCCAATGGTTTGGATGCAAGGCAGGAAGGAGAGGTGCTCAGGAAAAAAGTCCTGGCATTGATTCAATCAGAGGGGTTGAATTTTAGTGAGGAAGCCCTTCAGTCTATCTATGAGACGGGGAAGTTTCGTTGGCAAAAATGGAAGTATGATGTAAAAAGATCACTGGGTATGTAGCAGTTGTTTAATGATTGCTGGTTTAGAAACCCTCGTTTACAAACCCCAACTCATTCCTATATTGACAAGCCGGTTTGATTGCATCATTGCATTCACCGGCTTGTTTATTTTGTGCTGGTAACCAGCAAAGAAATAGAGGTTGTTGATCCACTCATATTGGGCATTGAAAAAAATATCCGTCCTGCTTTTCTGGTAGTCAAATAAAAACGCCGGTTGTGGTTCTGCCTGGTACTGCTGCACCAAAGTACCCGCACCACCTTTTCTGATTTTCTGGAGCCTCAGGTCTAGCCTGAGTTTAGGGATCGGGCTGTATTTGGCCATCAATGCGATCCTGTCAAAATTATTTCCCATCCAGTCTCCCAGTTCCTGTTTGTACTGAATGTATTCCTGTGCAGGAATCAGGTTCCTGTACACAAAGGGGTTAACACGCGTGTACTCCGCACCTAGGGTGAGGTAGGGAAGGAATAGGTCTGTGACCGAAGCCCCCATCAAAACGCCCAGCTGGTTTCGTGATTTCATTTTGTCGAATACCTTGGTAACGCTCAGCTCGTCGATGAACATGTTGGCATAGAAGTGGGTATTTTTGATCTGGTTCCGAGAGCTGACTTGCATGAAGAGCTGCCCATTTGAGCCAGCATTGATCAGGTAATTGCTCCTGTTGTTGTCATAAGCCTTGAAATACATCAGTGGAATCATGAAACCCACATCCAGTTTGTCGCTGTAAACCATAGACTCTCCCAGGGTAACCGAGAGTCCTTTCAAAGGGAGAAAAGTCAGGGAGTGGGTAACCAGGAACTTTGAAATGTACCGCACCCGAATGTCTCCACTCACCCCAGTGGTACCTGTGCCGTAGGTTCTGGCAGAATCCACAAGGTTTGAGTTTAGCCAGGCATGGGCATAATTGAATTGCAACCATTTCAGCGGATTGTAGTCAAGCCGGATATAGGGGAAGGAGGGCGCACGGTCAGAGAGGATGATTTTACCCGATTCTCCATAGCCCAAAAGCAGGTGGTCTTTTCCCAGGCTCACCGATCCATTTTTCCAGGAATAAGAAATATGCCCCTTGATTTCATTGTGGTTTTTCTTTCTGGGGTCTCGGTTGATCAGGTCGATGATGCCACTGGTAGGATTTTCAGTATTGATGTTGTTGAGGCCATCACCCGTCAGGGTATAGTCTCTGTAATACATTTGAAACCCGAATCGCTTGGCCTGGCCCCAGAGGTTAAGGCCATTGCTCATTTCCCTGTAGCTCATTTCAGTGCCAGCAACCTGCTTGTAGCCCAAGATGGGATCAATAAAGAGCTTGAAGTCGGGATTGTTTACACCCAGGACGCGGAACCTGCCATTCGGGTCTTTTTTAAAAATGCTGGTAGATGAGGGATTGGGTTTTCCTTCTTTTGACAAGGTCGCCAAAACTGAAGGGTTTGATGCCGATGCATATTCCTGCAAATAAAATTCAAGTTCTTTTTTCTCGATGGCAGACAGTTGTTTTGTTTGCAGCGTGTCGAGGTGTTCAAGGATTTTAGCCCTGCTGATGGGCAGGATGACATCGTTTAGTTCGATTTTCCCTTTCACGGCCATGCGGGAAAGGTATCCATAAACAGGTGCGTGATGGTTTTCCCAAACCGTCTGACCTGTAACCTGCAAAGAAATCGCCAGTAGTAACGTTGCTATAAAACCTCTCATGAAACAGATTTAATTTACACTTTCAGCTAATACGCATTTTGATCCCCTCTCAAAAAGTTGATTACCGTCTGCAAAATGATCTGGCTGTCCATCCAGAAGGTCCAGCGGTGGATGTAGTAAAGGTCAAAATCAACCCTGCGTTGCATGTCCTTGGCAGTTTTTACCTCACCACGCAGTCCGTTTACCTGGGCCCAGCCAGTGATGCCCGGTGGAACAATGTGGCGCAGCATGTAGTTCTCGACGGTGTGCATAGACTCCAGGTTCATCGGGGTAGGATGGGGCCTGGGGCCAACAATAGACATGTTGCCAATCAATACGTTCCAGAACTGGGGTAGTTCATCCAAATTGGTTCTGCGCAGCATCTTGCCAATGGGGGTAACCCGGGGGTCATCTTTTGTGGTAATCTGGTACTTTCCTTCTTCGTCTACCTCAGCACTTTCACGCACCATGGTCCGAAACTTATAGCAAATGATCTTGGCGTTGTTTAGGCCCCATCTTTCCTGCATGAAAAAGATAGGCCCTTTGGAGGTGAGCTTGATGAGCAGGGCAATGATGGGGAAGAAGATGATGCCCAGCGTGCAGAAGAAAACCACTGAAAAGGCCACATCAAAAGCCCTTTTGACCACCTTGTTCTCCCATTTGTCGAGGGGCAATTCGCTGATGTTGAGTACTGGCATCATGCCAATATTGTCCACCTGAACCGTTGAAGTGGTGTATTTGACTGCATCAGGGAGAATCCTTGCCTGCACCTTGTGCACCTCACAAACGTCTACACAGGCCTTGATGTTCTCGTAGCTGTCATTGGGAAGGGTGATGACCACCTCGTCTACCTGTTGCTGTTTTAGCACACTATCCAATGTACTGATTTTACCATAATAATGACAGCCATTGAGCTTGACAATTTCATCGTCTACAAAGCCAATGCATTTGTAGCCGTAGTAATAATATTTGTTGACGGTTTCGTAGAAATATTCGGCAGAAGCCCCGGCGCCCACCAATAATATTTTATCATACATTTTGCCTTGAGAAAGGATGGAATGGATGTATTTCCTGTGGATGTATTTGGTGGTGGTGGCCAGCAGAAAAATGGTACCAATAAAACGCAGGTAT
>CANEWJ010000093.1 GCA_947442625.1 Chitinophagaceae bacterium | reverse complement strand
GTATCTTTATAAACAGTTTGGTTGCCACCAAAATTATAGCCTAAAAATGTTGGGTATGATTTTTTACCCTTGGGCAGGTACATCAACAATTCAACGTTCAACTCTTTTTGGTTTCTACGAAAGGTCAACTTTACCTGTTTGCGGATGGCCTTTCCATTGATGGCCTGGTCATCCTGATCAAGCAGGGTGATTTCGGATATTTTCAACTCACCCGGAACGATTCCGTACATTTCGGTTTCAACCATGGCCAGAATTTCAGGCCTCCTGATTTTCTCCCATTGTTTGGCTGATGAAATGTTATTGCCATTTTTTGCCATCAACAGTGCTGGAATATTTTGCTGTGAAAATGAATGCACAGAAAATAAAATGATCACGGTGCTAAACAATACGCTTTTATTCATGGTATGATTTTTATTTGATTGGATAAAGCCTATACATCATCACGCCATGGTGTGGAATGATGGACGTGAATGATGATTCTTTTACACCCAGGTTTTTCTGACGCCAAACATCCTGAACACGCCATTTACCCTTCAATCCGAGCTTTGCAAACATGACATTGAAGTTCTTGGGCTTCTCTGTTCCCCAACGGAAAAAAGATTGTGGAAGTGTACCATAATCATCTGTGTTGAAAAATCCAACAGCATATGATCCGTCTTGCATGGGTTTCAACCAGGTTTGGACACCGCCTTCATCTGCAATCAACCTGGCGGATTTGCCCAAGGGATCCTGATCAATGTCAATCACTTCATCATTGGTCAACAAGTTCAATGTAAAGGCGTCAAGCTGTTCAATGGGGCAGCCAATCAGCAAGGGTGCAGACAACAATGCAAATAAACTGATATGACTGTATTGCTCATCTGGCGTGAGCCTGGTTGGGTGCATATCAGTTCCTGTGGTAACATTTCCAAGGATCATCATGTCTGGATCATTCCAATGCCCTGGACCGCCATAAGGCCCCCATTTATCAAGGGTAAAGGTGCATCGGTACAATCCATGCCAGCTGTCGCGAATATCGGGACCCGTCCTGTACATGTTGGAAATCCTGACCCAATCTTTTACATCATTGAAGGGAGCAGAATTGGACAAACTGTAAATGATATCACGACCTGATTTTTTTAATGCGATAGACATCCTTTCGGCAGATGGCACCTCAAGCCTCCAGTCATACTTCAGAAAATCTACACCCCAATCTGCCATTTGCAGGGCATCTTCTTTTTCAAAACGGTATTTTCCAATATACCGAAAGGACCGTTTGTTGTTTTTCACAGAATCTGGAAAGGCTCCACTTTCAATGTTGGATGAACCGCCGATATATCCCGCATAGCTGGTGATCCAGGGGGTTGAATACACTCCGAGTTTCAACCCCATCCCGTGAATTTCATCAATCATGCCCTTGAAATTGGGGAACTTTTCATTGGCTTGCATGGCATTGTATTTTCCCGCCCTGTTTCCTTGCCAGGCATCATCGATGTTTACGTAATTCCATCCATGGTCTTTCAATCCCATGTTCACCATGGCTTTGGCAGAGGCAATTACCTTACCACCATCAATCTGACGGGCCCAGGAATTCCAGCCATTCCAGCCCATTGGGGGTGTAAGGGAAATGGTATCACCCACTTTGATGACCAATGATTTTTGGGATTTCCCCAATTGATTTTGTGCTTTTAAAACAACCTCATGATTCCCTTTCTCCATCAATTTTCCTGTGATGATTCCTGTTTTGGGATCCAAGGTCAATCCTTTGGGCAAGCGATCTGCAGAGAACAGTATTGGTTTTTCACCTGTTGCAACAATGGTGAATAAAAATGGATTTCCGGGTGTTACACCAAAAACGGGTGCTGTGTTGATTCTCGGCTTATTTGCAGGTGCTGGTGTCAGGATATATTTTTCACCATCATTGGGTGTATTCAAGGGCTTTGTGTCTCCTATCATGGTGATCTGTGCATCAGCAAAGTTTGAATATACTTTGGTATACCCCTGGTCACTCACCTTTACCAGCAATCCCATGCGTTGAAAGCCCCTGAGATCGACCGTAAATGATTTTGGCTTGTCGCCATATTTCATGTCTCCACTGGCAAACAATACTTTGCCATCTGCCACCACATAAAACTGGTGTGGCAGAAATTGATTTCCCTGATCATCCACGCCTACTGCAGCTGAAAATTCAGTGGCATTTCCTTTCAGATAAAATGAAAGAATACTGGTTGCCTGAACTCCAATGCCGTGTTTGAAAACTTTACCAGCAATCCTGATGCTGTCACCGCCCCCATTCATTTTTGCATTGACACCAGGAATTCCTTCTGAATAGGTTTGAATCACAAGATCATCCAACCAAAGCTTATTTGTTTGCTGGGCTTGAGCAAATGATATGATAAAAAACAAGAAAACCGGAATTGATACTACTTTAAACATATACTTCATTTCTACTTGATTGCGTTTTTACTGATTAATCCTGTGAATCATCTTCATCTGTCTTCTTTGGTTTGCTCTTTGGCGGATACAATGGCTCCGCGCGAACTTTTTCCATGTATCCGACCAGCTTTGCTTCTAAAGCACTCGCCTTCTTTGGATCTTTGCTAGCAAGGTCATGCAGTTCTCCTGGATCATCTTTCAAGTTATATAATTCAACTTTCTTCAAATTCCAGAACTTGATCAACTTATCATCACCAATCCGAATGGATGAATGTGATTTTCCAAAATAATGAAACACAAGCCCATCATCTTTTCTTGAAACATTTCCCTTATTTCCTGCTAGCAACAAGGGCTTGAAACTTACACCATCAAGGTTTGTGGGCAAGGTATTGGTATTCCCTGCCAAATCACTAAGGGTAGGAAGAATATCCCATCCGGTTACAGGAATATTGTTTTGGGTACCGCCTTTGATGCCGGGTCCTATCACCATAAAAGGAACGCGGACGCCGCCTTCATAAAGTGTCCACTTTCCTCCCCTCAGAGGATAGTTGTTGGTCTTGAAGGAAAGTGTTGAGGGATGATCGAATTTATTCTTGATGGGTGGCACAGCTTCAACAGCACCATTGTCTGCCATGAATATCACGTAGGTATTGCTTCCAATGCCCAAGGCTTCAATTTTATCTAGAATTTTTCCTATTCCCGCATCCAAATCTTCCAACATGGCGGCGTACTTGTCATTGTGGTGAATTTCACCCTTTGTTTTTTGCTGGTACTTCTTGTGGGTTGCCTCTTTTGCCTGATAATCAACGTGTGTTGCATAATGTGAAACTTGCAGGAAAAAAGGATTGCCTGCTTTTACCTGCCTGCCCATAAAATTCAATGCACGGTCTGTAATGGTTTCAATTCGTTTGGGATCATTGTTCAAAAACAAATCGGTCCACTTGCTTTCCTTGGTTGAATGCATGTCCCCATTCCTGTTTCCCGTATTTCCATCGCTTTCATCATAACCCAAATCCTCAGGGAAGATATCAGCCCGCAGGTCCCACTTCCCAAAATGTGCAGCCTTGTATGCAGGAGATATTGATTTCAATACGGAGGGAATGGCAGCAACTTTTTTAAAATCGGGATGATAATTTTCTTTGAATGCAGCATCCCCTTGTCTGGCAGGGGTCTGCCCAAACTGTATACTCCTTCTGGTTGGGCAACAAAGCGCACAAGGCGCATATCCATTGGAAAATCGCATTCCTTTGGAAGCAAATCGCTCCAGTTGAGGGGTTTGATAATAATCAGATTTTGAGTTGGGAAACTTATCATCCATCAATTGCGAGGTACTGGTCCAGCCTTGATCGTCTGTCAAGATGAAGATAAAATTGGGTTTGGTGGATTTTGGTGCATCTTCAAAATAGTTGAAGGCGCTTATCCCCAATATGGCAATTACAAAAACGCCAAGCATTATTTTTTTTCCATCAATCAATATTCTTTTCTTCTTCATTCGATCAATTATTTTTAATACTACCAACCTGTTGATTCATCAGCATCAATCTTTTGATGGAAGCTGGAACTTCATCTTTAGCTTCTTGAAATATGGGCTTTCCATTGATGGTCTCTAATAATTTTGAACTGGCAGGATCTTTTCCTAGATAGGTCTTTCCCTGGTTAACAATATTCCCGGATGAAACCAGCATAGCGGTGTGATTATCATTCCAAGCATTGATCCTGGCAGGCTTGGCTGTATTCATTTCAGCCGAAATATGCCAGTCTCCAATCCTAATCTCCCCATTGGTCTTGATGGTGCTCAATGGAAGGAAACTACCATCTGGCTTTACCTGGATAATGGCCAAATAGCGCATCTTTTCTTTTTTCTCTGTTGATTCGGCCTTGAAATGCCACTGGTTCTTGAAATTAACGGTGTCACCATCTTCGTTGACCTTGTTCGTCCAGTTGTCTACCGGTACAGAAAACTGATCCGATAATTTGAAATCAATCGCTGATGATGAAAACAAAGACACCTGGGCTTGGGCGGATTCATTTCTAGCAGAGATGGTTTTTCTCAAAGAATCAAGAATCATTTTGTTGTCGTTGTGCAACAACCAACTCCAGGTTGCCGGATGGTCGGCTTCCAACTCATCATAAATCACAATGGTAGAAGGTCGTAGCATGAGATAATGTCTTTTGGAAATCTTCATGCCATGATCAATGTTTTGTCCTTCATCGTGTCCAGCATAAGCATTGGAGGCGTCTCCAACGGCATAGGAAATTTGATTGCCATGCAAGAACCTGGGTATGTAGCCATAGGCACTTGCATTGAATGGCTGTCCCTTTCCATCGATCAAGATTGCATTGTGCCCCTGGGTATGCTTGTGCCAGTCAAGAAAATGGGGATCTCCCATGGCGGGGCGATAACCGGAATTGAAAAATAGTCTTTTGCCCCCATAGGCAATATTGAATGTATTTTGATCTGCATGTGTGTGGGCCATTGAAGCAAATGGACTACTGCGCAATGACAGCATGAGGTTCGTTTTGCTTTTTTGCAATGTTGTATGCATGTAGGCCACACCTATTTCAGGAAAGACTGCTGCCTGAGGAAATATTTGTTTTGAAGAAAGCATTGGCGATTTCAATTGAATTCCCTGCTTCAACCGAAACCATCTAAACTCATCGTCTTCAGAAATATCCTTGCCCAGCCCGTCAAGGATTGTTTTTGAATACCATGCGGCATAGTGATCATTGAACAACCGGGCCATGGCATCTGTATAGCCGGCATAATGGATATTGGGTGATGAATACCGATCACCATCATTGCAAAAACCATCTGCCACCGAATTGGGAGGGAATGAATAGGTCAACCAACGTGGATTGTTTTTAAACCAGGGGGATCTCATAAAATCAACTCCTGTCAGATCCTTAAAAATAGAAGACACATCAATCAACGTCAGTGTGTTCATCCCAAAATAGGATGTTCCATTGAACCAAGCGCCATCTTCTTCTGCCATTTTGGGCGATTGCGCAATCCATAGTTCATATATGTATTCAAGCCATTTTTTTGCTTCAGGAACTTCGCCATGCAATGACAAGGATGTTTGAAGTAGGTTATGTAAAATGTGCTGCCAGACGTGCATGGAAGAAGACCGACTCTCCACCTGCCCAATCCACAAAGAATAAAATTGATTGGCTCGCGTAGTAACCTGCTGAATAATTTTTTTTCTTTCATCGTCCGTCAGTCTCTCCCAAAAGGTATCAACACCGATGGCCAAGCCAGACATAATTCCAGCATCACCGAAATCACTCTTATGTGTCTGACCATTGGGATCCCAAGCAGCAACTTCTAACATCCATATCTTGGCGGTTTGAAAAAAAATAGGATCACCTGTTAGTAAATAGGCCTGAGATAAAGTATTGAGTACTTTTTGAACTTTCCATCCAGTTGCTCTGCTTGACAAAAGTCCAATTTTTTCATTTTCAAAATCATCCTTTCCCTTGAATGTAGGATAGGCATCATTTTCTTTAGTGACGGTTTGGCTCAAATATTCTTTTGCCTCTTGGATGATTAATGCTGCTTCTTTTTGTCCGGCTGATTTCACCCGAAATCCCGATTGTTCGTGTCGCTTGACCAATACCCTTGGATGCTCGGGTGGAATTGCTGCCATCATGGCTTTGCTGTCAGGTGTTGGGAATTTTCTTGTAGATGGCGTGATAACAAATGAATCTATTTCGTTCCAGGGACCATCATTTGTTTTGTACTGCCAATACCATTTACCCTCAGACAGTTGTATATGCGGATTGAATATTGCAAAAGAAATTTTATCCTTTTCAATCAACTTGCTACTGAAATCTTTTGCCGGTGAAAGCCGGACACTGTAGGTGGCTTTCTTGGTTGAAGGCCATTGGAAACTAGGTGAATTGAAGCGGGGCTCTTCCCCTTTTGATGGGCTCGTCCATATCCTGATTTTAGGATAAGGTGCATCCAATACAACTTGATTCATTTTTTCCCAATCCTTGTATTGTTTTGTCAATGCATTCACCACATCTGGGTACTTTGATGCGAGATTGGTTTTTTCGCCAGGGTCTTTATCCAAATCAACCAAGAACAAGGAATCTGATTCATTCAATACTCCCTTGTTGCTTGTGTCTAATGGATTTCCCAACAATTTCCATTTCCCTTTTCTGGCCACCCACATTTTTTTAAACGCCCAACAATAGCCTTGTTCATGCACGGTTGGCGCAGTTGTATTATTGATGACATTCACCAAACTTTTTCCATCCAAATCCGTTCTTTGTAATTTGATATTGCACAATTCCGCCAAGGTTGGAAACCAATCGGTGTTTACCGAAAACTGGTCTCTGACTTGTTCGGCCGGTAATTTTCCTGGCCAACTGATGATGGAAGGCACCTTGATTCCTCCTTCAAACAATGAGGCTTTTGCACCCCTCAAGTAACCTGCATTGCCTCCGCCAAAATGTGCCCTCTCCTCTGTTGAAAAGCCATTGTCTGATTGAAAAATGATGATGGTATTTTTTGTCAGGCCCATATCCGATAACTGTTTCATCAATTGTCCGATTTTATCATCCATGGTCGACATGAAAGCGGCATACACATTGCGTGGATATGCCAGGCCTTTTTTGTTGTAATATTCCAGCCACTTAGGATCGCCTTGGTAAGGATAATGTGGTAGGTTGATGGCGAAATACATGAAGAAAGGCTTGCTTGTTGAGGTGCTCATAAACTGACCCGCTTCTTTCACCATCAGGTCTGGGAAAAACTGACCGGGATAATGCACTTCCTTTCCATTGCGGTAGAGATCGTGCTTGTTGGGTCCATTCCAGTAAAAAAAATGAGAGTAATTGTCAATGCAACCTGCCATGTGACCAAATGAATAATCAAAACCTTGTGCATTGGGAGCCATCTCGGGCTTATAACCCAAATGCCATTTGCCGATATGCGCCGTTGCATATCCTGCACTTTTGAACATCTCTGCCATCGTAAACCTGTCTGTAGGCATGCCCACTGCATCATTCAGTTCAGAGGCATTGCCCGGCAAGCCTGCCCGCTGGGGATTCAATCCTGTGAGCAATGAAGCCCTTGAAGGAGAGCATACCGGAGATGCATAGAAATTGGTAAACATTGTTCCACTCCTGGCGAGCTTATCAATGTTGGGTGTCTCCAGATCCTTGGAGCCATAACAATTGAGGTCGATGGCACCTTGATCATCTGAATAAATCACAATGACATTGGGGTGCTTTTGCGCCATAGAAGAAATTGTACACATCATCATACCCATCAAGAAAATAAAACTGCGCATACTCGTTTATTTAATGAGTTTTGTCAAATAAGGATCATTGTTCTTTTTTGCCCATTTGATTAGTTGGGATCTGCTCTGTTGCAAAGCCTTGGCATGCTTGGGATCATCGACAAGGTTAACCATTTCCCCTGGATCATTCTTCAAATCAAACAGCGATTCCCTCTCTTTGCCTTCGTCATAGATCCAATATTTGTATTGACCATTCCTCAGCATACGCCCTTCAGGCTTAAAATTTTGACCTTCAACCCCTACACCTTGCATAAGATGGTCTGATACGACAACATAATCCCGCTTTGTCGGTGCAATGTCTTTTTCAAGGTATTGCTTCAAACTATTGCCAGGATATTTTTCAGGTACTGGAATACCTGCAAATTCAGACAAGGTGGGCAAGATATCTGTTCCGGATTGAACCAAGTAATTAGAATTTCTGGACTTTACACCTTGGTAATTGATGATGAACGGAACCTTTGCCGCTTCTTCATAAAAAACCGTTTTCTGGTTCCAAAGATGGGCGCCCTGCATGTCTCCGTGATCACTGGTAAAAACAATTATCGTGTTTTTGTCTTTTCCTGTCTCCTTCAAAGATTGCAGCACCCGTCCAATTTCTGCGTCCACTTTTTCAATCAACCGGTAATAAGACCAAATGTATTGACGCCATTTCTCTTCAGTAAAAGTACCCACTGGAAATGCATCACTGTTTTGCATGGAGGTACGCATGAATTTCATGATATCAGATTCATTGAAAGAGGGTCTGGCATTGGGTCTGAGCGGTGGACATTGATCTGCTGGCGGAGGGTTTCCAATGGCACCATCAGGTAATTTTTCTCCACGTGCCCACTGGCAGATATTGTGTGGATTCATGAAAGACACAACCAGTAAAAATGGATGATCGCGTTTGGTCTTCAAGAAATCATTCGCCAATATGGGTGATATGCTATCATGACCATTTCCGGTTTTATTGGGAAGATAATCGAAGCCATGTGTCTCCGGTGACTTTCTTTCATAAGGCAAATGCCATTTCCCCACATACCCTGTTTCATATCCTGCATTTTTAAAGATACTGCCCAGCGAAGGGAATTTTGTCGGATCAACCTTCGTTTCTTCATTGGACTGTATTCCCATTTCGTGTGGGTACCTCCCTGTAAAAATAGAACTGCGCGATGGAACACAAAGCGGATTGGCGCAATAGGCATTTGAAAAAACCACACCCGTCTTGGCCAGTTGATCGATATTGGGAGTATTGATATATTTATTGCCAAGGTTGAAACTCATCGATTCTGCAGACAATTCATCCGTCATAATGATGAGGATATTGGGTTTTTCTTGTGCGGTCAATTGCATTGAACAAACAAGAAAAAATATCAAATGCAATACCTTGATTCCTTTAATAACCTTCATGTGTAGATGTATTATTCGGCAAATGATTATTCTATGGTGAATTGGTATTTTCCTTTACTCGTTGCATTTTTCATCCTGAACTGAGCCCTGTATATTGTGCCGCCCCAGGTATGGGAAACTTTTGCATCTTGAAGTTTGATTTCTTCAATGGTAAGTTCAAACTGTTGCTGATCAAAACTGATGGCAACACTTTCTGCATCACCTGTTTTTACAAGCATTTTTCCTGGTACAGTGATATCAGGCCTGCTCACCAGCATCATCGGTAAAATGATAGAATCCCTTGTGCTTGAAAAATCAAAATTGTCTGCAATAACAATTGATTTTCCCTTGTTGTGGGTAATGGTTCTTTCCCATTTTCTCAAGCCCAATTCCTCATTGTATGTTTTTGATATATCCTGCTTGAATATAACTTTTTGGGCATCACTGGTAAATGAAACATTTGATGCTGCGTATTTTCTTCCGGTAAGCTGCACCGCACCATTTACAATCGGAAGCATGTTGTGATAAGCTGAACTTATTACCCAACTCTTGCCATAATCTTTTGTATAGGTTCCTGCGCCTACATCAATCAATATGGGTTTCCCATTGTAAAAAACCATAAAACTACCAACGTCATTGTGGTTATGGCTTTCCTGATTATGCCCTGCTTTGGCGGCTATGTATAAACCTTTCTTTGATGCTTCTTGGTCACGTGATACCATCACTTGAATATCAGGCAACCATGCGCTTCCAATGAGTGGCTCAGAAGATGTGGCGTTGAGCAATTCTTTTGAATAATACAACTCAGGGAGTTTTCTCAGCAGTGAATATGCCTCAGGCATGTTAAGACCACCAGGAGTCTTTTTGGCTAGGAAGGCCCCCATTTGCATCATTGTTGAAGAACCAACAGCCTTGCCATAGCGGTAAATCAACATCGGTGAATGGTTGGTTTTTGAAACGGCATCAGCAAAATTCAGGTAATAGCCATCACCGATATAGGCTTTGAAAATAAATTCACCCATGTTTTTGATCAGCGGTTCATTGAACAAATTGAATTTGTTATTGGTGGCCAACTTTACCAAGTCAAGACAATCAAATGTTGAAGCAGCGGCCTTCCCCCAATAACCAGGTCCTTCATCGCATCCACCATCTGCTGGATAAGGATCTACATAATTATCCAGCACATCAAAGACCTGATGAACAAATTTTGCCCTGCGGTCTTTATTTTTTTCAAGCAATAAAACGGAGGACAATAAATTTGAGCTGATCCAGGGATTCCAATTGTTGGGCCTTCGTTCCAAAAAAGATCTTTCCTTGTAAGACAAAGTCGAATCAACATTCTTCCGACCATATCCCATCCATCGGTATTGTGGATCTGATTCAATTACCTTGAAAATCCTTCGGTCTATTTCAATATAGATTCTTTCTTTGATGATCGGATTCACCTTGTCCAATTTATCGCCCATCAAATGTGATACCCATGCCAACAAGGATGATGTTTCAGCAGCGAATAAATCAACAACAGGGTCATTAACATCCGCCAGACCTATCCCCTTTTTTTGATAAGATAAATGAGCTGGTACACCCCAAAAAGTTTCTTCGCAGATGGTCCAAATTCCATCCACAATATC
>CANEWJ010000092.1 GCA_947442625.1 Chitinophagaceae bacterium | reverse complement strand
TCCCTGATCCGTTTTTGGGAAAATGAATTTGACATCTTAAAGCCCAGGAAGAACAGGAAAGGAGACCGGTTTTTCAGGCCCGATGATGTAAAAAACCTCAAGCTCATTTATTTTCTTTTGAAAGAAAGAAAATATACCATCAGTGGAGCAAAATCATTCATCAAAAGTGGAAAAAAAGTAAACGAACGGTTTGAGGCCATTGAAAGCCTCAAAAATATCCGAGCCATGTTGCTCGAACTAAAATCAGGACTGTCTTAGGGTTGTATTGATCATCCGTTCTTTTCCTGCAACCGCTATTCCATTGGTTTCCAGCAAATACAATACCTCAAAATTCAACGTTTGTTTTAGTGCATTGAAATCTGCGATACTGATAACCCCTGTAAAGCATTCAATGGTAATGATATAGGCATCGATCCGGATATCACTGAGCAAGATTGTTTTGGCTTCCAGTTCAGGATAATTCAATTTTTCATCCATTTCGTTTACGACCTTTCTTAACTGATCAACTGTAGCGCATGGATCCAAGGCCAATACCAATTCAAAACGGCATTTGTTTCGCAGGGAGAAATTGTCTACTACACTATCCACCATCTGCTTGTTGGGAATGGTTATATACGTTCCGTCGATGGTTCTTACCCTGGTGCTTCTCAATCCAATTTTTTCCACGGTTCCACTAACCTGCTGCACTTTAAGGATATCTCCAACGGTAAACGGCCTGTCAAAGAAAATGATAAATGAAGCAATCAGGTTTTCGATGCTTTCCTTTGCAGCAAGGGCAATGGCAGCACCCACAATGCTCAAACCCGCCAATAACTTGGTGATGTCCTGGTTGAATACATACCGGATCATCACCAGAATACAAACAATGATCAAAATAACCTTCAGGAACTCCCTGAAAAAAATGATCAACTGGTCGTCACTGTAATCCTCTGTGGCCCTTGCCTTTTTTTCCATGACAATCGCCAGGTAATCAGTGACCCGCAACAGGGTATGAAAAAAGAAATAGATCATTACGCCTGAAGCCATCCTGTCCAGCAATACATCCGACTTGATTTTCATGATCTTAAAGCCAAACTCTCTTGGGAAGTTCAGGCTGTTCAATGCAATATAGGTTGCTGAGAAAAAGACGAAATTCTCCAGCGGCCCGAGCACCAGGTCAAAAAATTCTTTTTCGTTGATTCTTCTGCCCATTTTTCTGAAGGCATAGAAAATCAACCTTGTGATTTTTTTACTGGCTACTTTTCGAAGGATGAGTACACTGAAAATAAAACCGAATACCATCAGGTAATCCTTAAAGCTGTTGTCAAGAAATGTCTTGTTCAATACCTCCTGCATGTTACAATTATTTATTCCATTCGTATTGGGTTATGCCCGTGCTATCGCGCACATAGATGGCATTCAATGTAAACCTGATTTGATGGGACATGGAAATGGGGAACGGCAACTGCATTTCTTTTATGTCGATGTCGCCAGGGGTATACACCATGACCTTCCCGTTTTTCAATCCGATGATTTTTTTACCAATGGCCTGAACAGATGTCCAGCCAATCAGTGCGATACGGTTCTTCAAGGCTCCGTAATAATCAAATATATACAAGCCTTTATCGGCATCATACAAGTACACAAATCCTGCAGCATCAAAAATGGTGGATGGCGCCAAGGTTTCATTGAACACCAGCCTGAGGTCAGCCGTTTCAAACAATTGTTTCCCATTCAGATCCAATTTTTTCAACCGGCTTTCCTGCTCATCAAATACCCAAATGGTATTATCATATCCCTGAGCGACCGCCTGGGCTTGAAAGATATTTGCTTTTCGGATATCAATTTTATTGACCACCTGCATCAGCCTGTCGAGCACAAGAATAATCCTGTATTCCTTGAAATACAACAGGCTTCTCAATGAGTTGTCGGCTGAAATGCTATAGAGTTTTCCATACCGCCTCACCTCATTGAAAACACCCATAGAGTCAAGATTAGCATTGTATTTCTTGAGCTGTCCTGAACTGCTCAGGGCAAATACATTGCCCAGTTGGTCTGGCATACAATAAGAAAAATCGCCCGTGATTGATTTGGGGTGTTGCGCCACGATAACTTGCTGCGCTTTTCCGGTATGGATCAAACAACCAAAAACTACTGCAATGAAAACCAGGATTCTCATATCAATTGAACTTAAGGTGTAGAGCTGTCCCATCCAAGACTGCATAGGAATCATATTTTATCCAATCCCCAAGGTTGATGTAACGGCTTTTTTCATTCAGCTGGAAATCGATAGGAAGATGCCGGTGACCAAAAACGAAATAATCATAAGCATGCTCCTTGAGCTTTTCTCTGCAGTAAAGGATCAGCCACTCATTTTCCTCGCCCAGGAATTTTTCATCACTCTCCCCCGTAGAGGCCCTGCTGCTCTTGCTGAAATATTCGGCCAATGCAATGCCAAAAAAAGGAGGAATCAAACCAAAAAGAAATTTTGACAATGGATTCCTGAAGACTTTTTTGATGGTCTTGTACCCATGATCACCGGGACCCAGTCCATCGCCATGCCCTACCAACAATTTTTTTCCGTTGAATTCAAATACCCTGGATTCATGGTAAACTGGAATATTCAATTCCTTTTCAAAATAGCCGGACATCCACATGTCATGGTTGCCTACAAAAAAATGAACAGGTATACCAGAATCGGTCAACTCAGCCAACTTCCCCAAGATCCGCACAAACCCTTTAGGCACGACTTTTCGGTACTCGAACCAAAAATCAAACAGATCCCCGACGATAAAAATTGTTGCAGCATCGGCTTTGGCCCGTTCAAGAAACGCAACAATTTTTTTCTCCCTGACAAGGCTGGACGCATGGTCAGGAACACCGAGATGAAAATCAGAAAGGAAATAAACTTTTTTTCCTGCAGGAATGTGCATGGCCAAAGATACTGCTTATTGGGAATTGTGTTAAGGCGCTATTTATCAAGGAGAAAGCAAAAAACCTCTTTGGGGCCATGAACACCTACAACAAGGGTTTTTTCGATATCCGCTGTTCTGCTAGGGCCCGTGGCAAAAGAAATCATGGAAGGCAGCTGATTGCCGTATTTTTTTTGCATGAAATCAAGTGCATCCTTGATATCGTATACAAGCTGACTGGCTTTTGCAACGCATATATGAATGGGTGCGTATACACTGGTTAACCTTCCTGAAGACTCAGTGCTGCTGAGCACCATTGACCCTGTGCGCGCCACCAGTACTTCACATTTGGTGATGGAAACATCAACATCGCCGAGCGGCTTTTCAGAAAATACAGGGAAACCAAATGATGACAAGGCGCCTTTGATGTTCTCATCCGCACAATGAACCTCAGTCCATCCTCGGTCGAGAACCAGCTGTCTGATCTGGTTGACCAGGTCTTCCTCGTTAGCACAAAAAGAGAATTTACCAAGCAGTGAACTGAATTTTTCAGCAAACAATACAGAGAGGTCGTCACCCGGGTTTTCAAAAGCAAAATTGATCTTTTCTATTCCCGGAAAAGGCTGCTCTACTGGTTGTGTCAGCGCTTTTCGGATATTCTTCAGTATGCCTTCTTTTCCAGTAGATGCCTCCATGCCTATGCTGGATTTTGTTCTCCTTCTGATCCCTTTTCAGCAGCATCAACCTCCGGGGTTGCTGATTCGATTACCTCAGCAGCAGGCTGCTCTTCTACCACAGGTTCAGTATCAGTTGCAAATATTTTTTTCTCCTCGTATGGGCGCTTGCCAATCAAATCTTCTACGTCTTGCTGGTGAAGCACTTCACGGTCCAACAAGGCAAGGGCAATCTTCTCAACTTCTGCTTTCTTTTCAGTAAGCAATTCAATGGTGCGCTTGTAAGCCTGGTCTACCAATACCCTCACCTCACTGTCAATAATTTTTCCTGTTTCTTCGCTATACGGCTTGGTAAAGGTGCTTTCCTGTGCAGGGTCATAAAAACTCACATTGCCCACCTTCTCGCTCATGCCATATACTGTTACCATTGCATAAGACATTTTGGTTACCTGCTGCAGATCATTTTGTGCACCTGTTGAGATTTTCCCAAAAAAGATTTGTTCACTGGCCCTGCCGCCTAGGGTCATGCACATCTGATCGGTCAACTGCTCTGTATTGTAGAGATACTGTTCTTTTGGTGTGTATTGTGCGTATCCCAATGCTGCTACGCCCCGGGGAACAATGGTCACTTTCAACAGCGGATAGGCATGCTCGAGGAACCATCCGCATACGGCATGGCCTGCTTCATGATAGGCAATGATTTTCTTTTCTTCAGGAAGGATGATCTTGTTCTTTTTTTCCAAACCACCAATCACCCTGTCAATGGCATCCTGGAAATCATCCATGTCTACCTGCTCCTTGCCTTTCCTAGCAGCAATAAGGGCTGCTTCGTTGCATACATTGGCAATATCCGCACCAGCAAAACCAGGAGTCTGCTCTGCCAACTTATGAATATCCAGTTTTTCTGAATGCTTGATGGGTTTGAGGTGAACAAGAAAAATGGTTTCACGTCCTTTGACATCAGGCTTATCAATGCTGATTTGCCTGTCAAACCTGCCTGGCCTCAACAATGCACTGTCGAGTACATCAGGACGATTGGTTGCAGCAAGAATGATGATGCCACTGTCTCCACCAAAACCATCCATTTCCACCAGCAATTGGTTGAGGGTATTTTCACGCTCATCATTGCTCATCATCATGTTCTTTCCACGGGCACGTCCGATGGCATCTATTTCATCAATAAAGATGATACAAGGGGCTTTTTCCCTGGCCTGTTTGAAGAGGTCACGCACCCTGCTGGCGCCTACACCCACAAACATCTCCACAAAATCAGAGCCAGACATGGAGAAAAATGGCACCTGTGCCTCACCGGCCATGGCCTTGGCCAACAGCGTTTTACCAGTACCCGGAGGGCCCACAAGCAAAGCTCCTTTGGGAATTTTCCCACCCAGGGCTGTATACTTTTTTGGGTGTTTCAGGAAGTCAACAATCTCCATCACTTCCTGCTTGGCCTCATCGAGGCCTGCAACATCCTGGAAAGTGATATTGACCTTGGTACCCTTGTCAAATAGCTGTGCTTTTGATTTTCCAATATTGAAAATTCCGCCGCCGCCGCCACCGCCGCCGCCGCCAACTCCACCCCCCATCTTCCGCATCATCAACACGAACAGAAGTCCAAACATCAGCAAGGGGAAAAGTACATTGAGCAATGGCCCAAAGAATTCAGGATCGCTCACAGGATCAACAGGCACCGGATCAACCTGGGGATTGGCAGTAAAATATGCGTCCAGGTTCTCCTGGTAGTCATCAACTTTTGAGTAGCTGAACTGGAAATGAGGCCCCTTTGAGGCCTGGGCATATTTCAACTTATCACCCAATAATTCCTGGTATGCAGGCTTGGCAAGGCTGTCTTTTTTGATGAAGACCCTGATAACGCCTTTGTTCTTAACAGGCTCTAGCTTCAGTACATCATTGTGCACAAGCATTTTCTGCTTGAACTCTAACTCCGTAATGTTGCGGGCATCGGGGTTAACACCCCTCGTGACCTGATATCCGATCAACATGACCGCGGCTATCACGTATATCCAGTAAAAACTGAATTTGGGTACTTTTGAAGATGGACCATTTCCTCCAGATGCCTTTTTCCGTTTGAAAGCACTGAAAGGATTGGAACGCTTTTCGTTGCTGTTGTCTTCCTGGTTCATATGAGCACTTTATTTCTTTGTTGTCTCTCTGGTTGTTTTTGCTGCCTTTGTAGCCTTTGCAGGCGCTTCAGGGATAATATCTGCCTCTTCTTCGGCTACTCCATCACTCCACATTTCCTCTAACTTATAGAACTTTCTTGTTTCAGCCAGGAAAACATGGACAACTACGTTTACATAATCAATCAGTACCCACTGGCCAGCATTGTGGCCTTCATGCTTGTAAGGCCTTTCATCGCACTCCGCTTTGACCTCTGCCTCTACCCAGTCAGCAATGGCCCTCACCTGAACGGTGGAGGATGCTTCACAAACAATAAAAAAATCTGAAACCGCTTCTGTAACCTTTCTGAGGTCCAGGGAAACCACATGTTCCCCTTTTTTATCGTGGATGGCATTGATGATCACTTTCATGATCTTGCTGCTTCTGGTGAGCCTTGTAACTCTTTTGCGTGGTGCTGCTGACGTGGAAATTGATGTCAATGAATTTATTTTAATTGTTCCTTGAGTAACTTGCCCAAAAATAAGGATTATTTCCATCCCTTTGGGGAACCAACATGACCGGAGAACCATTTATCATATTGCCCACTACTGATAGTACCAATAACCATGCCATGAATGAGGCCCGTATGGGGCAGACTTCAGACGGTACGGCTTTTTTTGCCCTTGACCAGTACCAAGGCAAGGGGCAAAGGGCCAAAACATGGAACAGCAAGCCGGGTGAAAACATCATCCTATCTGTTGTCAAGGACTGTTCAGGCCTCTATCTTAACAACCAGTTTCAGCTTTCTGTTGCAGTCGCTTTGGCCTGTTTTGATTTTTTTTCTGCTTATGCCGGAGATGAAACCAGGATCAAATGGCCGAATGATCTCTACTGGCGTGACAGAAAGGCAGGAGGCATCCTGATTGAAAACATGGTCAAAGCAGACCGATGGGACAAAGCCATCATCGGAATGGGCATCAACATCAACCAGACCGCTTTTGATACAATGGAAGGAAAGCCAGTCTCACTCAAACAAATCACCGGTAAGGCATTTGACCCAATCATCCTTGCCAAAGAACTCTGTCAACATCTTGAGAATCGTTTCTCCATGCTTGCAAACAAGCCATTCGACCAGCTGTTATCCGCCTATAACGAGCAACTTTTCAAAAAAGATGAAGTGGTACCATTCAAGAGAAACAACATCCAGTTCCAGGCAAAAGTCAACAGAGTAGACAAAGACGGACACCTGCTGATCATGCATGGAGTGGAAGAAAGGATTCCTTTTGGAGAAATCACCTGGTTATCCTAATCCAAATTCCGTCGCAATCTCCTGGGCATGTTCTTTTACCTTCGGCTTGTCAAGGATCTTGACCAAGATTCCGTTCTCATCAATCAAAAAAGTGGTGCGCAATACGCCCATGTATTTTTTGCCATACATGGATTTCTCTGCCCAAACCCCAAATTTCTCGCAAAGGGCTTTATCGGTGTCTGCAATGAGGCGAAAAGGCAGGGCCTGTTTGGCAATGAACTTGAGGTGTGATTTTTCATCATCAGGGCTCACCCCCACCACTTCGATTCCTTTTTTACTGAGTTCCTTGAAACCGTCCCTGAGGTTGCAGGCCTGCACGGTACAGGTACTGGTAGCATCCTTGGGGTAAAAATAGAGGGCAAGCTTTTTGCCTTTGAAATCTGCGAGTTTGATTTTCTGTCCGTCTTGATCCACTGCTGAGAAAGCAGGTGCTTTTTTGCCTTCGATAAGTGCCATACTGCTGGTTTAGTTGCGTTTGATGATGTATTCCCGGGTCGTATTGTTTCCGGCTTCATCATAAACAACAACTGAAAGCTTATGTTCACCCAAAGGAAAATGTTCATCAACGGTGTACACAAAACGGCTGCCGGAAGGCTGGAACATGAGCCATTGTCCATCGACACTGCCCTTGAATTCCTTGATGACTTTGTTGTTGTCTGCTGCGTCAAAAACAATCCTTGACCCTGCCCGAACAGTTGCTCCTGACTGGAGGGAGGAGGAAAGGCTCGGTGGCTGTAGGTCTTCCAGCAATTGGAAAAAGCCAAAATCTCGGAACTGGGCCGCGTACCAACCTTTCTCTTCAACAGCCTTTTTGATTTCTGTTTTTGCCTTGTAGGTTCTTTTCATGACCACCCTGTCCTTGTTCACCAAAAGGTTGTTCCGATTGGGTTTGAGGCGGGTAGTAAAATACGATTGAACTGGAATATCGGCGGGGAGTGCCTGATAAACAGAAGACAGCTCCGCCATGCTGTTGGCATAAAATGTTTGCAAAGAAAAATGGAAGGCATCGTAAAAAGCGTCTTCTTTGAAAACGAATTGGATGTTTTCATCTTCGAATACATTGAGTGCATTGGGCTCCATCTGTTCTCCAGAAAAAACATTGGCTTGCCGTTCACCGGCTTTCCTGCTGACCCTGAATTCCACATAGGAGCTGTTCCCGTAAGCATCCGTCACCTTGATGCTGTAGGATTCGGGGACTGAAGACACCCGGATATGGTCAGCAGCTGCATCGCTGGGCTTGTACATGTCTACTGCATAGCCTTTGGGGGGAAACAACATCTGGTAATAGCCACCACCTTTGGCCCTGGTTGGGTAATCGATATGGCCGTTGAGGTACCTTGTTTTATCATACCCGATATTGTCCATCTCAAAGCTTGAAATCAATCCGTCGTCTTTGAACAAGGATGCACTGAAAAACCCATTGGGATTGGGAATCCCGGTCATCCTGTCTGTAGCCTGAATGGCCATGAATGCCCTGTCAAATGGCAATTCCACCAACCCCAATGGCTTGAATTCGTTTCCCATCCTGACAAGCGTAAAAGGAATTGGTGATTGCTCAAAAATACTTTTATCCCTATCATAGAAAACAAGCCTGTACACATCCGGGGGGGTAACATCATGCAAAGGAAACCTGTACAGCAATGGATTAAGGCAGTTTTCAGTTTTGGTATCCCTGATCTCAAAATGGACATGAGGCCCTTGGGATGCCCCTGTATTTCCGCTGTACCCGATCAATTGTCCCTTTTTCAGCGGAATAAGGTCAGCAGGCAAGTTGACATCAATCTTCCAGGTTTGCTGTTCATATTGTTTTGTCCGTAGGAACTGTTCTGCAGCCGGGATGAACCTGTTCATGTGGGCATACAGTGTGGTGGTTCCATTTGGATGGTTCACGTACAAGGCCCGTCCAAATCCGCCTGTTTCGATCTTGATGCGGGCTAGATACCCGTCCGCTGGAGCCAGGACTGGCAGGTTTTCCCTGCCCTCCGTTGAAAGGTCAAGCCCCATGTGAAAATGGTTGTTCCGCATCTCCCCGAAATTGGCGTTGAGCTTGGGTTTGATGGGCAAAGGATAAGAAAAATAGTTCAATCCGCCGGGGGGTTGTGCAACCCCATTGGCAGCAAGAAAAAGACAAAAAACATAGAAAAAAAGGAAGCACCTCATGACGCAAAGCTACTGCAGGAGCAGATTTTAAAAAAAACCAATACTGCCATACAACGTATTGGTATTATTTGTTGTCTACAAAAGAGTACCATCACCATGAAATATATTATCACAAAAATCGTATTGGTTTGGGCCGCACTGGCCGCTGTTGTTGGCATCAGCAAAAAAAGAGAAAATGAATCTTTGCATGATGCCATCAAGTTCCCAGATATGGGTAAAACGGCAGTTGTGGAGGATTTTGAAATAGCCGCCTACCATAACCAGGCCTGAATTTCCCACCAAGTTTCAACAGAAAGGACGATCTTGTTGAATACCTGAATATTTCCTTCGCAAAGTTATGTCCAAACATTACCTTTGCCCCCCGGGTACATCCCGGCTTTTTTATGTCCATCAACCACTAATCTCAAGTCCATCTCATGCCAAAAGACGCTTCGATTCATTCAGTACTCATCATCGGTTCAGGACCCATCATCATAGGCCAAGCCTGCGAATTTGACTATTCAGGTACCCAGGCAGCCAGAAGTCTCCGAGAAGAGGGCATCAAAGTGATCCTGATCAATTCCAATCCGGCAACGATCATGACCGACCCCATGATGGCTGACAAGGTTTATCTCTTGCCATTGAATACGGAAAGCATCGAACAGATTCTTCAAGAAAACCAGATTGATGCAGTGTTGGCCACCATGGGTGGACAAACAGCCCTCAACCTGGCCAAAGAGGCAGCAGAATTGGGGATTTGGGAGAAATACAATGTAAAACTGATCGGAGTTGATATAAAGGCCATTGACAAGGCCGAGGACAGGGAACTCTTCAGGCAATGGATGATCCGCATGGGCATCCAGGTAGCGCCTGCAAGAACAGCCAACTCATTTTTGGAAGGAAAAGAGTTTGCACAGGAAATTGGGTTTCCACTGGTCATCAGGCCCTCTTTCACGTTGGGAGGAACCGGAGGTGGATTTGTGCACAGCAAAGAATTTCTGGATGAAGCATTGAACCGTGGCCTTTCAGCCTCTCCCATTCATGAGGTACTGGTTGAAAAAGCAGTATTGGGATGGAAAGAATTTGAGCTTGAATTGCTCAGGGATTCAAAAGACAATGTGGCCATCATCTGTACAGTAGAGAACTTTGACCCCATGGGTGTGCATACGGGAGATTCCATTACGGTTGCACCCGCAATGACCTTGAGCGATACTGCCTTTCAGCTGATGAGGAATACGGCCATCAGGATGATGCGTGACCTTGGTAATTTTGCCGGTGGCTGCAACGTTCAGTTCGCCTTAAACCCAGTAACGGAAGAAATCATCGCCATTGAAATCAATCCCCGCGTAAGCCGCTCTTCTGCCCTGGCATCCAAAGCAACAGGATATCCCATTGCCAAAATTGCTGCAAAACTCGCACTGGGTTATAGCCTTGATGAGTTAAAAAACCAAATCACCCAAACCACTTCCGCCTATTTTGAGCCTGCACTGGACTATGTCATCGTGAAGGTTCCAAGGTGGAACTTCGACAAATTCAAAGGGGCCAATGATACCCTGGGGCTTCAAATGAAATCTGTAGGTGAAGTGATGTCGATTGGAAGAAGCTTTACCGAAGCCAT
>CANEWJ010000091.1 GCA_947442625.1 Chitinophagaceae bacterium | reverse complement strand
TCACCTGGTTTGTTGTTCTCTCCGATCACCATTCCTTTGTAAACCTCTTCACCTGGATCGATGAAGAAGAATCCGCGGTCTTGCAATTTGTCCAGTGAATAGGCAGTGGTGTTTCCACCTTCTTTCGCCAGCAAAACACCATTGTTCCTTCCGGGAATGGCGCCTTTCCAAGGCTTGTATTCAGTAAAGCGGTGCGCCATAACGGCTTCACCTGCAGTAGAGGTCAGCATGGTAGTTCTGAGACCGATCAATCCACGGCTCGGAATTTCAAATTCGATGTGCTGCATGTCACCCTTGGTTTCCATGACGGTCATCTCCCCTTTTCTCCTGCTCACCAGGTCAATGGCTTTGGAAGCAAATTCTTCCGGAACATCGATCACCAAAATCTCATACGGCTCACATTTCTTGCTATCAATTTCTTTGACTAGCACCTGGGGCTGACCAATGGTCAACTCATATCCTTCCCTTCTCATGGTCTCGATCAATACACCAAGGTGCAGGATACCACGTCCAAAAACGAGGAAGCTGTCTGCACTATCTGTTTCTTTCACCCTGAGGGCAAGGTTTTTTTCTGTCTCTTTCATCAGGCGATCACGGAGGTGACGGCTGGTAACAAACTTACCATCACGGCCGAAGAAAGGTGAGTTGTTGATGCTGAACAACATGCTCATGGTAGGCTCATCCACATGGATGAAAGGCAAGGCCTCTGGTGTTTCAAAATCTGCAATGGTATCGCCAATATTGAATCCTTCAATTCCCACAACGGCACAAAGGTCTCCCGCCAACACTTCAGTCACCTTCCTCTTGCCCATGCCTTCAAACACGTACAATTCTTTTACACGCTGCTTTTTAACCACACCATCAGCCTGCATCAAACTAATGGGCTGGTTTTCCTTGATTGAACCCCTGGCCACTTTTCCAATGGCAATACGGCCAAGGAATGATGAATAATCGAGGGATGTGATCTGCATTTGCAGGTTACCCTCAGCAATTTTAGGCTCAGGAACATATTTGAGGATGCCTTCCATCAAAGGAACAATGTCCTCTGTTGGGGTGAGGCTATCATTGAACCAGCCATTCTTTCCAGAACCATAGAAGGTTGGGAAATTAAGCTGTGCCTCAGTGGCATCCAGGTTGAAGAAAAGTTCAAAAATGGAATCATGCACCTCGTCTGGACGACAGTTTGGCTTATCCACCTTGTTGATCACAACGATGGGAAGCAGGTTCAGCTGAAGGGCCTTCTGCAACACGAAACGGGTCTGTGGCATGGGACCCTCGAAGGCATCCACCAAGAGGATAACACTGTCTGCCATTTTCAATACACGCTCCACCTCACCACCGAAGTCGGCGTGGCCTGGAGTGTCTATCACATTGATTTTTACGTCTTTATAAGTAACCGAAGCGTTCTTGCTGAAAATGGTGATACCACGCTCTTTTTCAAGATCGTTGCTGTCCATGATCAAATCCCCAGTGTCCTGGTTGTCGCGAAAAACCTTGGTAGTTTGCAAAATTCTATCCACCAGGGTTGTCTTACCATGGTCAACGTGGGCAATAATAGCGATGTTTCTAATGTTCATAATCTTGTTTAGAGGCCGCAAAGTTAAACCTTTTCAGGCGGGTTGGCAAGTTAAATATATGTTGTTGCCCATAATGAGCATCAGGCGATTAAGGTCATTTTAACCCCCCATGACAAACAATTTGATCTTGGCCAAGTTTAAAACATGGAATTTATTCCTTAATTTAAAAGGGAAATCCCTCCCCCTTAAACCTCTAAACCCTTAAACCTCTTCACCCCTCAACCCTCATCCCATGTTTCACTCAAAAATCGCCGGCATCGGCAAATACCTCCCCGAAAGGATTGTTACCAACAATGACCTGCTCCAATACATGGATACCAGCGATGAATGGATCCGGGAGCGAACGGGGATTGAGGAGAGAAGGTATGCCCATCGTACCGAGGAAACCACCACCACCATGGCCGTGGAGGCCGCCAAGGTAGCCATTGAACGTGCCGGCATTACTCCACAGGACATCGATTTCATCATCTTTGCAACCCTTAGCCCAGACTATTACTTCCCCGGCTGCGGGGTACTCGTGCAACGCGCCTTGAAAATGAAAGAAATCGGCGCCCTGGACATTCGCAACCAGTGCAGTGGCTTTGTGTATGCATTGAGTGTAGGTGATCAGTTTGTTCGATCAGGCATGTACAAGAACATCCTCGTGATTGGAAGTGAAAAACATTCTTTTGGCTTGGATTTTAGCACCAAGGGAAGAAATGTCAGTGTAATTTTTGGGGATGGTGCAGGTGCTGTTGTGCTCCAACCGACAGAAAAGGAAGGACAGGGCATCCTCAGCACCCATTTGCACAGTGATGGAGAAAGTGCTGAGATTCTTGCCAATTACAATCCTGGAACACATGCTAACCATTGGAAAGATGAAAAATTTGCAAGCTTTGATGAAGCCGAAATCGGACAAATGTTTTTCAGCCATGCCATGATTGATGATGGGCAGATCTATCCCACCATGGACGGACCTGCCGTTTTCAAAAAAGCCGTGGTGAAATTTCCGGAAGTGATCATGGAAGCCCTGGTCAAGAACAACATGACCCCAGCAGACCTGGATTTGCTGATTCCCCATCAAGCCAATTTGCGCATCGCTCAATTTGTCCAGCATACGCTCAAGCTTCGCGATGACCAGGTCTACAACAATATCCAGCAATATGGCAATACCACGGCTGCATCCGTGCCGATTGCCCTCTGCGAAGCCTGGGAAAAAGGCCTGATCAAGGATGGTGATACCGTTTGCCTGGCTGCATTTGGAAGCGGATTCACCTGGGCCAGTGCATTGTTGAGATGGTAAACTGCTTTTTCACCCCGCCTCAACCAAAAAAACATGCGCCTCCCAAAAAGCCCTGTATTCCTCCTGCTTTTTCCTGCTGAAGCGGTGCTGGGGAAGCGGTAAGGCCGGAGGCCCGGGAAATGCCGTAATGAAAACATGGCCCTGCTGGGTAGGCCTGAGCACCAGGGTGAACTCCCAAGTGGGTGGAATCTTGTCCACGTGAAGATGAAGCAAATCAAGGCCCCGGTTCTTCCTTAAAAAAATACCAGCCCTTTGCGAGGCAGACAGCTCATCCACAGGAACCACTGCCCTTGAGCCAATCCCATTGGGGAAATCTGCTGGCGGCACCTGCCCATTCAGTTGGATATTGCGGTCCTCGGTTTCCAATAGAACAAAGGGGTATTGGCCAATCCGGTTCAGGAGGCCTGGAATATCCAAAGCAAAGTTTGCAAAGAACCTTGATCCCGGAAGTGTCAGCGCAGCTTGAATGTTCTTTTCAACATGGCCAGCCCTTAGCAAATTGGCTTGCAATTGTTCATCCATCCCCTCAAAATGACGGAGCATGTGAAACGCATTATCGATCCGGTATTTGATGTTTGTCGGTTCCAAATCAGAGAGTGATTGAGTTGCAAAGAAATAGTTTTCGCCCATCTGCCACCAACATGGGATACCCCGTCGAATTCAATGCCAACTGATTTATTTTTTCCTGACCAGGTATACCATGGTCATCATCATCAACAGGAACATCATGCCGGTAAATTGATGGGCAACACCCAGCCATAGCAAGGCCGTTTTGCTGTTGGCAAACAATACCGTGAGGATGCCCAGGATTACCTGCAATACTACCATCAGCAATGGCAAAGACCGCAGCTTTGCAAACATGCTTCCCCCTGCAATTTTCTTTGCCCTCAGGTGCCAAACAATGATCAGTGCTGTGATGATATAGGCCAGTGTACGGTGGATGAAATGCACTGCCAGTGGGTCATGGGTGAAATCGGACAAGCCGTCATTGGCCATCGATGAAGGAATCCACTCCCCGTTGATCAGCGGCCAGGTGGTGGCAAAATTGGCGGCCTTCAAACCCGCCATGAAAGCCCCAAACACCAGCTGAACCACAATCAACAACAACAAAACAACCGTGAATTTTTTCAACGAAGGTGCAACAACATGTTGCGTAGAAGGTACCAGCAACAGCATGGCAAACCAATAGGTATAGACCAATAAGCCGAGTGCAGAAATGAAATGTATGGCAAGGCGGATATGGTTTACATAAAGGTTCTCATCATTGAGGCCGCTGGCCACCATGATCCATCCAATCAGGCCCTGGGCGGCACCCAGCAAAAACAGGATGACCAAGGGATTGATCATCTCTTTCCTGAACATTTTTTTGGCAATGAAATAGATGAAAGGGATGAGAAAAACCAGGGCAATCAACCTTGCCCACTCGCGGTGAAACCATTCCCAGAAATAAATGAATTTAAAATCAGAAAGGGTAAACTCAAAATTGAGGTGCTTGAACTGTCCGATTTGTTTGTACTGTTCAAATGCCTTCAGCCATGCCGCCTCATTCAACGGGGGGATGGCACCCAGGATTGGCTTCCATTCTGTGATGGAAAGCCCCGAGCCCGTCAAGCGTGTAATCCCACCCAACAACACCTGGATGATGATCATTCCAACTCCAATAAGCAACCATATTGCTACAGCGTTTGATTTTTTGGCAACAGTATTTTCAAACATGGTGCAAAGGTATTGCAGTTGTTCGTCGCAAGGGTTTTTTGATGAATTTTTCTTGCTACTTTGCAGCAGATGCTCAAACCATTTTACCAGGAACTTCATCCGGAAGCAGGATGCGATGAAGCAGGCAGGGGTTGCCTGGCGGGGCCTGTATTTGCAGCGGCCGTCATCCTTCCTTCCGATTTTGCTGATCCGGTTTTGAACGATTCCAAACAGATCAAGGAAAAGACCCGTTATGCCCTGCGGGACATGATCCAAAAGGTTGCCATCAGCTGGGCGGTAGCCAAAATTGATGCGGAAGAAATTGACCAAATCAATATCCTGAATGCCTCGATCAAGGCGATGCACCTGTCACTAGACCAACTGAAGAAAAAGCCATGTTTCATCATCATTGATGGCAACCGGTTTAAGCCTTACAAAAAAATTCCGCATGCCACCATCATCAAAGGTGATGGCCAATACTACTCCATCGCAGCCGCCAGCATCCTGGCAAAAACCTACCGCGACGACTTCATGCTGGAACACCATGAAAAATATCCCCAGTACAACTGGAAAAAAAACAAGGGGTATGGTACGCTTGATCACCGCAGGGCGATTGCTCAATTTGGAAGATGCCCCTTGCACCGGGAGAGTTTTCAGTTGAAGAATGAGGTTTCAAGCTGAACTATTTTCTGAAAATCGAAAAAGTTTATTTTCTCATAATTTTAGTGATTTTTCTATTTGATTTTGAGGAGTCGGTTATTGCAAAAAGCTTAATTTTATACTATGCAAGAGGTTGTTTTTATTGTTGAAGAAGCTCAAGAGGGTGGCTTTACTGCCAAATGTATTGCTGAGTCAATTTTCACACAAGGAGAAACACTTGAGGGATTGAAAGAAGCTATTATTGATGCAGTTCATTGTCATTTTATCAACCCAATCTGCCTGCGCCTTGCCTGATCACTTCAGGCTCTTCATCCGTCATGTCAACAATGGTGGAATACTCCATGCCGCCAATCCCACCATCAACAACGATGTCAACCAGTTTGTGAAACTTGTCGTGGATCAGTTCAGGGTCTGTGTATTCTTCCACCATGTCTCCGGGAAGGGATGAACTCAGGATGGGATTGCCCAATGCTGCAGCAATCGCATGGGTAATATGATGATCGGGAACCCTCAATCCAATCGTGTCTTTCTTGCTTTTCAGGATTTTTGGCACTTCCTTGCTGGCGGGAAGAATAAAAGTAAATGGACCTGGGATATGGTTCTTGATGAGACGGTACTGTGGCGTAGAAATGGTCCTTGCATATTTGCTCAAATCAGAAAGATCGCTGCATATGAAGGAGAGATTGGCTTTTAAAGGATCAAGCCCTTTGATGCGGCAAATCCTTTCAATTGCTTTGGGTTGAAAAATATCACAACCCAGTCCATAGACCGTGTCGGTAGGGTAAATGATCACACCACCGCTGCCCAAACAATCGGCAATTTGTTTGATCAATCTTCCTTGTGGATCCTTTGGGTGTACAGTAATCAGCATCACTTCAAATATAAACAGGTTGGAGCGACTACCATTGTTCAGCCACCGATAAACCTGAATTAATTGCCTAAATCCAACTTATGAAATCGTCCAAGTCTCGCCGCCACGGAGCAACTTGTTCAAGTCGCCAAGCCCTTTCTTTGCAATGACCTCATCGATTTGCATTTGCATTTGGTCTTCGTAGCATGCCCTTTCGGTTTCATAGAAAACACCGAATGGCCTGGGCAGGTGACCCGCGATATGTGGATCATCAAACATGCGCACCAAAATCTGTGCCTTGTAAAAATCATGGTCGTCGTGGATCCAGCAATCGTCTGCACTGGCGCCTTCTGAAAGGTCAACCACAACAGGCTTGAAGCCGTCCAGCTTAATTCCCTTTTCCTTATTGGCGCCAAAAACAAGGGGCTTGCCTTGCTCTAGGAACAGTGCTTCCACTGGCTTAGAGGCCTTGTCTGTAAATATTTCAAAAGCCCCATCGTTGAAGATGTTGCAGTTCTGGTAGATTTCAAGGAATGATGCACCCTTGTGGGCATTGCTGCGCAACAAGGACTCCTGCAGGTGTTTGGGATCGCGGTCCATGGTTCTGGCAATGAAGGTAGCATCTGCTCCCATGGCCAAGGCCAAAGGATTGAACGGATGATCAATGCTACCGAAAGGAGTTGACTTGGTCACTTTCTGCTCTTCAGAGGTTGGTGAATATTGCCCCTTGGTCAGGCCATAGATCTGGTTGTTGAACATCATGATGTTCACATCAAAGTTCCTTCTCAACAAATGAATCGTATGGTTACCGCCAATGCTGAGTGAATCACCATCGCCTGTTACAATCCAGACACTCAGCTCAGGCCTTGTTGCCTTCAAACCACTGGCAACAGCGGTTGCCCTTCCATGGATGGAGTGCATGCCATAGGTTTCCATGTAATAAGGGAAGCGGCTGGAACAACCGATTCCAGAAACAATCACGATGTTCTCTCTTGGTATACCCAAGGTTGGCATCACCTTTTGCACCTGTGCAAGTATAGAATAATCTCCACATCCCGGACACCACCTTACTTCCTGATCTGTTTGAAAATCTTTGGAAGTGAGCGGTGATGTTGTCTGTAATACTTCACTCATAATACGCGTTTATTCTTTTAAATATACTCAATTATTTTGTTTCGCTGGACGACTGCAAGGCTTCCCAATACTCAGCACCCCTTCTTGTATGGGGGATGACGATGGTTCCGCCCACGATGTTGGCAACGGAAAATATCTCATACACTTCATCGGTTGTCAAACCCAATTCATGGCATTTGCCCAGATGATATTTGATGCAATCGTCGCACCGCAATACCATGCTGGCCACCAGGCCCAGCATTTCCTTGGTCTTCACGTCCAATGCCCCTTCCTGATAGGTATTGGTGTCGAGGTTCCACAGGCGTTTCATCACCAGGTTGCCTTTGCTCAGGATGACATCATTCATCCTTTCTCTGTATTCATTGAATTCGTTTACGATACTCATGTGCGGGATTGTTGTGCAAAGTTGCAGAAAAGAATTGGAATTGGGTGGAGGGGTTGAGGGGTGGAGAGGTTTAGGGGTTTAGAAAGAAACTAACTGCTTTTTCAATGACTTTTTCAGCCAGTATGCCGAACCATTCAACCCCTAAACCTCTAAACCCTTAAACCTTTACACCCACAATCCTTCAACAGAAAAAGGGAACCAATGGTTCCCTTTTTCAATCAGATAGTTGATGCGATTACCAACGGTTTCCACCGCCGCCGCCACCGCCGAAATTACGGCGAGGAGCACCACCACCGCTGCCACCATTGCTAGGGCGCGCTTCACGAGGCTTCGCCTCGCTTACTTTGATGGCACGGCCTTCAACAGTTGCACCATCCAATTCTTGGATAGCTTTCTGTGCGGCTGCATCGTCAGACATTTCAACAAAACCGAAGCCACGGCTACGACCAGTGAATTTGTCTGTGATAACCTTTGCTGAAGTTACTTCTCCATACTCAGCAAAGAATTCTTTCAAGTCTTCATCCTGTACGTTGAAGCTCAAATTTGAAACATAAATGTTCATTTCAAAAAAATAAAAAATTAAAAAAGGATGAGAGAAACACAGGCGTAAAGAAGACTTTTACTATTAGCAGAACATGCGTAGCAGAAAATACTTTCACTTACTAAATACTGTACTTAACTCAAATTACAGGACAAAGCTAGCCTTAATAATTTGATTTGCAAGAAATAAATAAAAAAATCGGTACTTTTTTGCACATTTTAACAACATTTTCCTCAGAAAGGGGTCGCCTTTCGCTCTGCCTGAAGGCTTCGGAAGGTGATGACCGTGCTGAAAAGGAAGAAAAACGCTCCGGCAATGAAGGGGGCACCCGGAAAATAAAGCGGAGCGCCATCCCTGCTGAAAAATGAAAACAGGTTGGTCATCAGGGGCGGGCCAACGATAGCCGTAGCACTGATCAGGCTGGTGAGGGCACCCTGCAACTCACCCTGTTCATTGGCAGGAACATGGGAAGAGATGATGCCCTGCAAGGCGGGACCGGCAATTCCTCCAAGGCAATAAATGACGCAAAATGCAAACATCATATAGGTATTGGGAGCATAGGCAAAGCAGACCATCCCAATGGTATACAATACAAGGCCAACGAAGACGGCCTTTGACTGACCAAGTTTGGGTATCGCAATCCGGATCAATCCACCCTGAACGATGGCAATCATCAGCCCAACAAAAGCCAGGGAGTATCCGACCATTGCTGGATCCCAGCCAAATTTCTTCATGGTATAATAGCTCCAGGTGCTCTGAACGGCATTAGCACCAATGTATACAAAGGTCAGTGAAAGGATCAAGCCTGCCACTGCAGGGTATTTTCTGAGGTGAATCAGCGAGCCCACCGGATTTGCCCTCTTCCACTCAAATTTTCTTCTTTTGTCTTTTGAAAGGGATTCGGGGAGGATGAACATGCCATACAACCAGTTGACCATGGTGAGGCCCGCGGCAAACAAAAAGGGAACCCGCTCTCCAAACTTGCCCAAGACCCCGCCAATCAATGGCCCAATGATGAAGCCCATACCAAATGCGGCACCAATCATCCCAAAATTCTGTGCCCTTTTTTCTGGCGTACTGATGTCAGCGATATAGGCAGATGCGGTGGTAAAACTTGCACCCGTGATGCCAGAAAGAACCCGAGCAATGAAAAGCCAGGTGATGGTTGGCGCCCAGGCCAGCAGCAGGTAATCCAGGCCAAAGCCGAAAAGGGAAAAAAGAATCACCGCCCTTCTGCCATACTGGTCGCTGAGGCTTCCCAGTACAGGAGCAAACAAGAACTGCATGAAGGCATAGGTAAACATCAGCCAACCGCCATAGCGGGAAGCAACACTCATGTCTCCTCCAGTCAATTGCTGGATCAGCTTGGGCAGCACAGGAATGATGATGCCCAACCCGATGACGTCAACCAGTACGGTTACAAAAATGAATCCCAACGCAGCTGATCTACCCTTCCCAAACATCCTGTTGTATTGATTGATTAGTGTTGCAATGAGTCGTAAACCTTCACCTTGCTCCAAAGTGATGAGCAATCTGAAATGAATTTCAGGTGCTTCGGATGTACCTGGTAGGCATCATGGTCTTCGGAAGTTTCGAAAATATTCAACCAGGAAATGGCGTAGGTATTGTCAATCACTTCCCTGTCTGTGGGCGCGGGCACACCAATATGGTACATCTTGATTTCCTCTACTGAGGCCAATGCCTCGAGTCCTTCCACCAATTTCTGAAGGTCTTCTTTGCTTTCAGGATTCTTGAGCCAAAAATAAACGTGATGAATAAATGTGTTCTTGAGTTCCATTCTACATTGATTGAGTGGTGAAGGTACAACATTATCAGCGGGCCTCTTGCAGCCAATCCTGTATACCAAGCCGGATTTTTTTGGCAACATGATCCGGAGATTTTTTGGAGAGGATGAATTTTTCATCTGAGCGATTGCTCAGAAAAGCCACTTCCACAAGGCTGTTGGGATAATCGGTAGGGCCACTCAACGCAAAATTGAAGCTGCCTACATTGCCAAATTCAGCCAATCCCAGTTCCATCATCCTTTTTAAAATGGTTTGCGTCAGCGGACGAAAACCAATATGCCTGTAAAAAGTACTGGTCCCCTTCACAGTATCCACCGATGAGGAATTGAAATGAATGCTGATCAGCAGGTCTGGTGCGGTATCCTTCAACATGCGGATACGCTCCGGCATGCTCAAGGAAGTATCCTTGGTTCTGGTCATGAATACTCTTTTTACGCCTGCTTTTTTCAGCTCTTTTTCAAAGGCTGTAGCATATTCAAGGGTGAGTTTTTTTTCAAGCTTGGAAGATGTACTTCCTGCCGCTCCGGAGTTGTCTCCCCCATGCCCGGCATCGATTGCAATGAAAACGTTTTTCAGCTGTTTATCTGGAGCATGCTTGATCCTGATGGTCAGCCTCGACGCTATGGAATCATAATAAACCGAATAGCCCCAATGCATCTTGCTCTTCAAGTCAACATAGACCCTCAACACGCCATTTTCCATTTGTTCAAACCAGGTATTCCTTACTTCCTTGAGCACTCCTTTCTGGGTGATCCAGTTGGTATTGGAGGTGATGCCAAAAAGATCAATGGCCAACCGGTTGGGGTTCACCTGCATGGTTCCGCGGTAGGGCAGCTTTTCGGGCATGGAGATGGTAATATAATCAAACCTGTCATCGCGGTA
>CANEWJ010000090.1 GCA_947442625.1 Chitinophagaceae bacterium | reverse complement strand
TGCTGTTCAATGCCATGGTCATCAGAAATGGGAGGGTGATAAAAAGCTGTTTCAGGCGGTTCATATGAACCCGAATTTAGACAAAATGGGATTATCTTTATGCACAACCGAAAACCAACTGCATGAAACGGATTTTTTTCTTGATGCTCGTATTAGCAAGCTGCACGATTTCTTTTGCACAACAACTGCCTGTGGCCAAAGCCAACTATGAACTGGCTGCGAGGTTCTCTCCCAAAAAATTGGAAAAAATGTTGTTCTCTACTGCCGTAGATCCTCATTGGATGAAAGGCGGCGTCAAGTTCTGGTACACCTATGAAACAACCGCTGGTAAAAAATGGTATGTCGTGGATCCGGTAAAAATGTCCAAGGTACCGATGTTTGACAATGACAAGTTGGCTGCATCCATTACAAAAATCGTCAAGGATCCTTTTGATGGCAAACACCTTTCCATCGATAACCTAAAGTTTGTAAAGGATGAGAACTGGATCCAGTTCGAGGTGAAAAGCACCCAGGATGTTGAGAAAAAAGACACCACCAAAAAAGGTCCTGCCACCAAAGAAAAAAAGGTCTTTCATTTTCAATACAATATCACCCTTGATTCGCTTGTTGAGTTGAAAGACCACAAGAAGCCAACACCAAAGCCTTCCTGGGCCAATGTTTCGCCCGATCAGCAATGGGTGGTATTTGCAAGGGATTTCAATTTGTACAGGATGGATTCTGCCAACCTGCGAAAAGCCATTGCAAAGGAAGATGACAGTACCATCGTTGAAGAAAAGCTGACCACTGATGGCATTGAAAATTATGGATTTGGCGAATCATTTGGTGAGACCAATCTTGAAAAGGCTGCCAACCGTAAAAAAAGAAAATTTGCAGGGGTGATGTGGTCTCCGAATTCAAAGCATTTTGTGGTCACAAGAACCGATAGCCGCAATGTAAAAGACCTCTGGGTGATCAACAGCATCGCGGAGCCACGTCCGACCCTGGAAACCTATAAATACCACATGCCTGGAGAAAAAGAGGCTCCCATCAGAGAAATGATGGTGTTTGACATGGCCACTAAAAAAATGCAAAAAATTGATGCTTCCCAGTTCAAAGACCAGGAGTTGGGGATATGGTCTGCCAATGTTGAAAAAAGAGCCCGGGATGATGAGCGCCGCCCAATGATCTGGATGGGGGATGATAATAAATTTTATTTCAGCAGAACAAGCCGAGATCTGAAGCGGATTGATGTTTGTGCATTTGATCTTGCATCCAAGCAAGTCAAGGTGCTGGTGGAGGAGAGAATGAATACCTATCTTGAATTGCGCAAGCCACTGTTCTTCAACAATGGAAAGGAATTCATCCATTGGAGCGAACGCGACGGATGGGGGCATCTCTACCTCTATGATTCTTCTGGTAACATGAAATCACAGATCACTTCAGGGCCATGGCATGTAGAGGAAATGGAGGACATTGATGATAAGACAAGAACAGTTTATTTTACCGCCAATGGTAAGGAGGCCGGAGAAGATCCCTACTACCTGCATTTGTACAAAACAGCCTTGGATGGCAGTGGCTTGAAACTCCTCAACCCCGGAGACCATGACCACAGTGCAAACCTTGATGATACCAGGCGTTTCTTTGTTGATAATTATTCCAGGGTCAATACTGCGCCTGTTTCTGCTTTGTTTGATGTTACAGGAAAAAAAATCATGGACCTGGAAAAAGCAGATCTTTCATCGCTGATGCATGCCGGTTACAAATTTCCTGAGCCCTTTATTGCCAAGGCAGATGATGGTATTACTGACCTGTATGGAGTGGTTTACAAGCCTTTTGATTTTGATTCCACCAAGAAATATCCTGTTGTTGCATACGTCTACCCCGGACCTCAGACAGAAGCCGTGAACAAGGCCTTCGGAAGGTCGATGGACCGTGTAGACAGGCTAGCCCAGTTTGGTTTTATTGTGGTGACACTCGGTAACAGGGGTGGTCATCCTTCAAGGTCCAAATGGTACCACAACTATGGCTATGGCAACCTCCGCGACTATGGATTAGCCGACAAGAAAACAGTCATTGAACAACTTGGGCAAAGGCACAGTTACATGGACGTGAGCCGCGTGGGCATTCATGGGCATTCCGGTGGAGGGTTCATGTCTACCGCTGCAATGTTGGTCTATCCTGATTTCTTCAAAGTAGCTGTTTCTTCCGCAGGTAACCATGAAAACAATATTTACAACAGGTGGTGGAGCGAGAAGCACCATGGCGTGAGAGAGCAGGTTTCTGACAAAGGGGATACCAGTTTTCTGTATGCCATTGAAAAAAATTCAGAATTGGCCAAAAACCTCAAGGGGCATCTGATGCTTTCACACGGTGATATTGACAACAATGTTCATCCCGGCAATACCATTCGCATGGCCAATGCTTTGATAAAGGCCAACAAGCGGTTTGACTTGGTCTTGTTGCCAGGGCAAAGGCATGGCTATGGAGACATGACGGAGTATTTCTTCTGGCAGATGGGGGATTATTTCAGCAAATGGTTGCTGGGAGATTTTTCTCAGCCGGTAGATATCATGGAAATCAACAGGGAAATCCAGCTGACTGGAAACAAAAGATAATGTTCACTGATCAGGTTGTATTTTTGCAGTGATGAATAACAGGATTCTATTGTCTTCAATGCTGTTGGGTTGGCTGCCCTTTGGCCTGTTTGCCCAGTTGAAGGACACCACCATCAATGACCAAGGCCGTCAGGTTACGCTGTCGCCAGTTGTGATCAGGAGTGGCACCAATGTGCCGGGGTTCATCAAGCGGGTTGAAAACGATACCACTTTTTACAAAGCATTCAAAAACCTGCGGGTACTGAATTATTCATCCCTCAATGATGTGCGGATGTTTGATAAAAAGGGAAAGGTAGAAGCCAGTTTGTTCAGCAAGACCAGGCAATGGGCTTCCAGGGCCTGTAGGGTAACCAAGGTAATTGAGGAAAAAACCACCGGCAACTTTTACAAAGCTGACGGTGATTACAACTACTATACTGCTCAGCTCTATGCTTCCCTTTTCTTCTCAAAAGATACCGTCTGCGGCCAGTCGAATGTTATCAAGGACATCAATTTAACCCTCAGGGGAAAGAAAGGGCTGGACAAGCACAAGGAGCAATTGAAGATATTGTTTTTCAATCCAGGAAAGGATATTCCTGGTATTCCCCTGATGGGAGACAAGGTCAAGGTTTTTGACAAGGCGCATACTGATTTGTATGATTTCAGCATTGATATCCAGGAATACAAAGGCAAGCCCGCCTATCTTTTTGTCTTGAAAATCAAGGAGGGGCTGGCTTTTTACAAAAAAGATGATGTGGTGATCGATCAGATGACGACCTGGTTCAATTATGATAGTTTCGAAGTGATGGCCCGCAATTACAGCATGAGCTACAATGCAGGGGTGTACAAGTTCAATGTTTCCATGCAAGTGGAAATAGGAAAGGTCGGGAATTTCCTTTACCCAAAAATCATCCGGTACGATGGCAACTGGGGTGTGCTGATCAAGGGCAAGGAACGGGGGCTGTTTACTGCTACCATTTATGACCTTGACGTCAACTGAGCATTGTTGGAATAACCCCTCCATTTTTGGATGACTGCCTGCATGTCATCTGCCAATTCACTTTCAAAAAGCATTTCCTCGCCAGTAGCGGGGTGAATGAACCCAAGGGTTTTTGCATGAAGGGCCTGTCGTTTGCAGAGGTCAAAACAATTGTCAACGAACTGCTTGTATTTTGTAAAAACTGTTCCTTTTACTACCCGGTCTCCTCCATACACATCATCATTGAAAAGGGGATGTCCCCTGTGCTGCATGTGTACCCTGATCTGATGGGTTCTTCCAGTTTCTAGCCTGCATTCAACCAGGCTCACGTATTTGAGGTCTTCCAAAACTGTATAATGGGTAATGGCGTGTTTCCCCTGGTCGCCATCTGGAAATACATCCATCAATTTTCTGAACCTGGGGTGTCTTCCAATATTGCCCTCTATGGAGCCTTCCACCTCATCAAAATTTCCCCATACCAGCGCCATATATCTTCTTTTCACTGTATGCTCGAAGAATTGCCTGGCAAGCTTAACGGCAGCCAGCTCAGACTTGGCCAGCACAATGAGCCCTGTTGTGTTTTTATCAATCCTGTGCACCATGCCAAACCTGGGCAGCTTGGTTTCATCAAGGTCTGGCTGTTGTTCACGCAAATGAAAGGCTACCCCATTGATCAGTGTTCCGCTAAAGTTGCCTGAACCAGGGTGAACCACCATGCCTGCTGGTTTATTGATCAGCAGGATATGGTCATCTTCGTACACTATATTCAAAGGCAGTTTTTCTGGGATGATCTCATATGTAACGGGGTCAGTATCAGAGTAGAAAATGATCTGGTCTGCCGGCTTGACCTTATAGTTTGATTTGATGGGTTGGTTGTTGACAAGCACCATTTCATTGTCAATGGCCCGCTGGATCTTGTTCCTGGAGGTATTGACCACCCTGTTCAACAGAAATTTATCAATCCTTAGGGGTTCCTGACCTTTGTCTACTTCGATGGCCAGTCTTTCATACAATTCTTCTGATCCTTGTTCAACGATTTCCTCACCCATCATTTCATTGCTGTTCTCCTGCGGCATAATGCGTATTTTTGCAAAGTTAACGTCTTTGTACACCAATTGAAGAAACATGCAGCAAGCGGTATATGTCAAGGATCTTGGGAACATGGAATATGGGGATGCCTGGAGCGTTCAAGATTCGCTATTGCTGGAGAATACCAACAAAAAAATAAAGCTTGCCAAGGGAGAGGATGCCGGTGAAACCATTCACCACCTGCTTTTTTGTGAGCATCCTCCCGTGTATACTTTGGGAAAAAGTGGTAAGGAAGAACATGTATTGATCAGCAAGGAGGAATTGGCCCAAAGGAATATTGGCTATTATCCAACCAACAGGGGTGGAGACATCACTTTTCATGGTCCAGGTCAGGTGGTAGGCTATCCGATCATCGATCTTGAAAAATTTTTCACCGATATTGGCAGGTACCTCAGGTGCCTGGAAGATGTCATCATCCTCACGTTGGCCCACTATGGATTGAAGGGAGACCGGAGTCCTGGAGAAACAGGCGTTTGGTTAGACCCGTCCAATAAAATGATGGCAAGAAAGATATGTGCGATGGGGGTTCGTTGCAGCAGATGGGTTACCATGCACGGATTTGCTCTCAACGTCAACACTGATCTCAATTATTTTAGCTCAATTGTTCCTTGCGGCATTCCGGATAAACAAGTGACCTCTTTACAAAAAGAGCTGGGAAAAGAAATACCGATGGAGGATGTGAAGGAACTGATCATGAAAAACTTCGAACAGGTTTTTCAGTGTACAATTATCTTCCCTCGGGAGGGATGAAAAACTTGTTTTGTTCTCTTAGTCTTTCATCTTCATAAAGATCATACTTGAACCACCCGCTGTGCAGAAAATTGGAACGGTCTATAAGCAGTTGAGGCTCTTTGATATTTCTCATGTAAAACAGCGGGGTTCCATCTTCCTTAAAGACCCGAAGCGAGAATTTCCTTTTGTAGGCATCAGGCAGGGCGATGATGAGGTTTCCCTCACTGTTTGTGAAAATAAGCCCTGAAGGGGTGAATATATTTTCGTTGATGTTGTCTTCAATTTTCCCAGACAGGTTAATTCCCTTAGCTGTTTCTCTTTTTATTTTCAAGGCTTTGTCGGGAGTGAAGCCACGCAAACCATTTGCATTGATGGAGTCAGCACGCATTTCAATTGGCGAAGTTGTCGCAGGCAGATTGAGGGGGTTAAATGCAACATCTTTAACAGGTTTTTTGGCAGCCGTAAAAAAATACCTCCCTCCAGGGTTGACATAATAGATTCTATAGTAACTATTCGTCATGCCCGGCTTTTTATCTACATAGCCATTGAAAACTGATGTGGGATCTGGCATGGAAATTATTGACCTGAATCCGGTCAAAGAATCAACAGACCGTTGAATGATCAGTTGTGAGAGCTCGGGATGTGGATTGACCCATCCAATGATCACCATTCCATTTCTTTCTTTCACCGTAAAATGCGGAAGGCTATCCTGTGCACTTACTGTTACAAGTGAAAGCAAGATCGGGATGAAACAAATTAAAAAGAATTGTTTTTTCAAAGACATCGCCCACAAAGGTAATCTCCTTCAGTTAAAAAATAAGTTCATTGTTGACAAGTGACCTATTCCCCTGCAGGCCACCGCTGTGAATTAACAATATTTTTGAATCTTTCACGAATGCTCCTGCTTCCATCATGCGGTAGAAAGCATGCACAAGCTTTCCTGTATAGACAAAATCGGTAGGAATATGGTGGGTGTTGAAAAAACCATTCATGGTGTGAAACAACAGCGCATTTTTTTTGGCGTATCCCCCCAAATGAAAATCAAAACGTATATCAAACCGCTTGTTTTTGATCTCTTCGTCAAACAGCAACCGCTTGATTTCATCCAATACGCTAAAATTATTTTTGAGTACAGAAACCAGGGTTAACTGTTGGTGAGACAGCAAACCAGCAATCAATCCAGCGGCCATTGTTCCGGTTCCACAGGCTGCAATGACCCTGTCAAATCCTTCAACGCCAGGAATCTCCATGATATCTTTTGCGCCCAACATTCCCAATCTGCCATATCCTCCGTGAGGAATGATGGCATGGCCGGGAAAGGCGGTTGGGAATTGGCCAAGGTCAATGGAATCGAAGGACTCCCTTTTGATGAATTCAAGGTGCATGCCGTATGACATGCAGTCCATTAAACTGTGGGATAATTTTTTGGGCTTTTCCCCTCTCACATATCCAATGGATTCCAGGTTGTTTAGTGTTGCTGCATAGGCTGCAGCAACAAGATGATTCGAAAAGGCGCCTCCAAAGGTCAGGATACCTTTTTTTACGCCCTTCTTTGCAGCAGCGAGGTAATGATTGAGTTTGAAAATCTTGTTTCCAGAAACAATGGGATGGAGCAGGTCAAGCCTTAAGATGGCAGCACTGATGCCATGGGATTGAACATGTTCGTCATTGATTGGCTGTATGATGTTATTTTCTAACATGATCGCTGCAAAGGTCGTATTTTGGTGCTTTGAAAATTCGGACTAATTTCGCTCCATAAATCATCTAAAATGAAACCATCTTTGTTGATATTAGCGGCTGGCATGGCCTCCAGATACGGAGGAATGAAACAGATTGAAGCGTTTGGTCCGGAAGGGGAAACCATCATGGATTATTCCATCTACGATGCCATCAGGGCAGGGTTTGGGAAAGTGGTCTTTGTGATCAGGGAAGATTTTGCTGAACAATTCAAAGCCATATTTGAACCAAAATTGAAAGGAAAGATCCAGACTGAATACGTTTATCAACACCTTGATGCGCATCTTGACGGATACCAAAGGAGAGAAGACCGGGCCAAGCCCTGGGGAACGGCCCATGCAGTATTGTGTGCCGCTGATGTGATCAACGAACCTTTTGCAGTAATCAATGCAGATGATTTTTATGGGCAGGATGCATTTGTGAAGGCCTATGCATTCCTTACAGGTGCTTGCAATGAGCAACATTACTCCATCATTGGATATCAATTGAAGCAAACACTGTCCGATTATGGCACTGTCAACAGAGGGGTTTGTACCGTTAATGAAAAGGGTGATCTTGTTGGGGTGACAGAGCGGTTGAATATTGCAAAAAACGATGGTAGTGTGGGTTGCGATGACGGCCTTGAACCAGTGGAACTGTCTGAGGATACCATCGTTTCAATGAATTTCTGGTGCTTTGCCCCATCTGTGTTTGAATACTCATCAAAGTTGTTTCAACAATTCCTTGCTGAAAGGGGACAGGAGGAAAAGTCAGAATTTTTTATTCCCATTGTTGCTGACCAATTCATTCGCGATGGGGAAGGCAGGGTAGAAGTTATTCCAACCAGTGCCATTTGGTTTGGTGTAACCTATAAAAATGATGCCCCTGCAGTAAAGGCGGGTATTGACAAATTGCTGGCAACAGGCGAATATCCCAGTAGCCTTTGGCACTGATGGGTTAAAGGTTATCCCAGCACAACTTTTACCATGTAAACATGGTCTTGGACTTTCTTTACCTGTTGGGTCCTGTTGATTCCTTTGATGGATGAAGAATTGCGGAGTTTGATGTTGATATCCTTGTCAGATTCTTTCAATGTTTCAACAAGATGGAAAATATTCTTCGACTTGGTTGCAAAAACCACCCCATTCGCTGAAGCCTGACGGGCGTTCAAGATACCAATCACTTCGCCATTTTTGTTGAAGACGGGGCCTCCGCTGTTTCCAGGATTGGCAGTAATGGTGATTTGGCAAGACATGGTGTCACCCTCCAGACCCGTCCTCGCACTCAAGTAACCTTCATTGTAAACAATTTCATCCTTGGGATATCCAAGGGTGTACACTGCTTCTGACAAATCAGTTTGAATACGGGTAAAGCCATAAGGCAACTGTTTGGGAGACTGAAAGTCCTGGTCATTGATTTTGATGACTGCGATATCTGCGTTGGCATCCTGGTGAACGATTTCAGCCAGGAAATCTTCACCCTGAATACTTTGTACATAGATCTTTTTTGCGCCCTTCAGTACATGAGCGCTGGTAACCAGGTAACCTTTGGGGTCTATCATGAAACTTGTACCGCCAAATTTAACATCTGAACCTGGGGCAATTTTTGTCTTGAATTTGTTGAACTCAGCCCGTTGGTTGCTGGATTGCTTCTCAAGGTTGCTTACCTTCCTCCTTAATTCCTCAATATCCCTGAAAGGGGCTTTGGGGGTGAAAATGGTCATCATCCCACTGATAAAAAGTGCTGTAATACCTGCAATTGATGCTGCTACAGCAACTACCCTGCGGTATTTGTTCCACATGTTGACAATGCGGGTACCTGTTGTCAATGGTAGTTCCTTTATTTCTCCTGATTCCTGCAGGGTATGATGGGTGTCATAGAGGTTGGACTTGAACCTTCTGATTTCGCCGTAATGGCCCATTTGTTCAAGGAAATAATGGTATTCTACTACAGTTTGATCCAATTCAGGGTTGTTCTTCCTCATTTCCTCAAAGGCACGCTGCTCCTCAGGATTCATTTCCCCCGTAAGATATCGTTCAACCACTTCCGCCAATTCAAATTGTTCCATTATAGTATATACTTAAGCGTTTTTATATTGGGCAAAGAAGAGCTTTTTTAGCCTGACCAGGCATTTGTATTTCTGGTTCTTTGCATTGTCTGCATTGGTGTATCCAAAAAAACCTGCTATTTCCAACATGTTTTTCCGGTGTACGTAAAAGGCTTCAATAAGGCTTTTACAAGGCTCTCCAATCTTTCCCATCGCTGTTCGCATGGTCTGGTACTGTCGAGTCAGCTTATCATGCTCCTCAATGTCATCCTCCACCTGCACAATCCTATCAAAGTTCTCCACCTGGCTCTCTATTCGCCTAGAATGTTGCAACTTCTTGAGCCACAGTCTTCTACACACAGAATAAAGATAGGTGCGGATCTGACAGGTGAGTTCAAATTCGGGTAACCTTGATTTTTCATAGAGCACCATCATGGCTTCCTGAAAAATATCCCTGGCATCATCCTCTGTACCATTGTTGTTGATGACAAAATGTTGGATCAGGCTGTAGTTTTCTTTGTAAACAGCCTCAATCGCGCCTTTGTCATTGTTTCCAATGGCCTTGAATAACCCCAATTCTTGTTCTGTAATAGCCACAATTATCTTTTTTTAATACCTGTACGGGCTTTTTGTAACCCACAAAAGAACAAAAAAAATCTTTTAAATTTCGGGTTACTTTCTTTTACTTCGCGTATTAATTCACAATTATTCAATTTTAACATTCAAAAACCCAAAAGAATGAAAAAGTTTTTCGCAATCTTGGCTATCGTAGCCCTCGCATCATGTGGTGGTTCTTCTGAAACTCCAGCTGCTGACACAACTGCTGTTGCTGTTGACACAACTGCTGTAGTTGACACAACTGCTGTTGTTGATACTACTGCTGCTGCAGATACTACTGCTGCTGCCAAGTAATCTTTTTTTCATATGGCAAGCAATCGTTGAAGTCGTCCCGTTTCTACGGGATGACTTTTTTATTTTATTGATTATCAGCTCTTTGTCTTGTTTGCTTCCCTTTCTCGCTGAATAAGTTTACCTTTGCAAAAAGTATTTAATATGAGTTTTGAAGCGTTAGGCATTGAAGAGTCGTTATTGCAAGGTATTCATGCCCTTGGGTTCACCGAACCCACCCCCATTCAGGAAAAAGCTATTCCCATTCTATTGAGCGGTACAAAGGACTTCGTCGGCCTGGCCCAAACGGGTACAGGCAAGACAGCAGCCTTTGGACTTCCCCTTTTACAGTTGGTCGACAGTGAAGCACGCCACCCCCAAGCTTTGGTAGTATGCCCAACCCGTGAGCTTTGCATGCAGATCACCAAAGACATTGCAAAATTTTCCCTTCACAAGAAATCCATCAAGTCTGTAGCCGTTTATGGCGGGGCTTCTATTGGTGACCAAATTAGGGACCTTAAGAGAGGTGTACAAATTGTAGTCGCCACTCCCGGTCGATTGATTGACCTCATTGAGCGCAAGGCCATCAACCTGGAGAACATCAATTATATTGTATTGGATGAGGCCGATGAGATGTTGAACATGGGTTTCAGGGAAGACATCGAGTTTATCCTTGGTAATACGCCCAATAAAAACAGCATCTGGCTTTTCAGCGCAACCATGCCTTCAGAAGTAAAGCAGGTAAGCAAGCGTTTCATGACCACGCCTGCTGAAGTGACCATTGGAAAGGCCAATTCCTCAAATGTAAACATTGACCATCAGTATTATACCACATCAGGGGTTAACCG
>CANEWJ010000089.1 GCA_947442625.1 Chitinophagaceae bacterium | reverse complement strand
TCATGAAAAAGTATCTCTACCTGTCAGCTGTATTTTTTCTCATCGCAAACTTCACCATGTCTCAGGAAACAACACTATTTGAAAAGCAACTTTTCATATCTGGAGAAGACACCTTGCCATGCAGGATCCTGACTCCGGTCAATTTCAAAATGGGAAAAAAATACCCCCTTGTTATTTTTCTGCATGGATCAGGAGAAAGAGGAAACGACAATGAAGCCCAACTGAAATGGGGCGGCGATCTTTTTATGGATTCCGCCAACAGGATCAATTTTCCTGCGATTGTTGTTTTTCCGCAATGTCCTAAAAATGACAAATGGGGAGAGTACAACAAGAATAACCCGAAAGACAGCACGGGCTATGATTTCAGCACAGATGCGCCCATGCGTAAACCCTTGAAATTGGTCAGTGATTTTATCGATACCCTGATCAGCGCTGGACAAGTTGACGTGAGACGCATATACATTGGAGGATTGTCTATGGGCGGATTTGGCACCTTTGAATTGCTTTGGAGAAGGCCAGGATTTTTTGCTGCAGCCATCCCCATCTGTGGAGCCGGAAATCCAGAAAAAACATCCACCTATAAAGCCAACTTCCCCATGTGGATTTTTCATGGCGAAAAAGATCCGGTGATTCCTGTTGCCAATTCCAGGCTGATGTATGAAAAAATGAAGAAGACAAACAGCAAGGTGCGCTATACAGAATACCCTGGTATCGGACACAACAGCTGGGTTAATGCTTTTGCAGAGCCAACGTTACTCCCTTGGCTTTTTGAACAAAAATTGTCTGCGAAAAAGAAATAAGGCGATAAAGTACCTTTTGGCAAAAAGATCAAAGGATCAGACTACACCCTACCTGAAGATTTCTTGCAGCGGCAGGATTGTAAAACCTGCCACCAAATGCGTTGATGTCATTGCCGAGGCTATACACTGCATCACCCATGTTGTCAACCAGCACAAACAATTCAACCTGTTTTTTTGCAACAGCTCCCTTCCATCCCAACTTTCCCTGCCAAAGACGATAGGCTTGAGCATAGAAGGTATTGGCATCATTGAGAGGGATTTTTCCTGCATAATTCAAATTGATGTTGCAGAAATAATGCTGAAAAAAAGAAGCCTGTACTGAGAAATTATACACGTCTTGGGGAACACCTGTCATTTTTTTTCCTGCATGGCTGATGTTGGCAACAGTATAGGTACCAAACCTGAAATCATTGATCGTCAGGGCATGTGTCATTTTCAGCAATTGAATAAATCTAGCATTGGGCCTGTTGATCAACAACCAGGACAACTCTGCTTCAATGCCTTTCTGGATGGCAGTTCCAGCGTTTACAAAATATTCTGCACCGGATGAATTTACTTGTCTTACAATGGCATCCTTCAAATCAAATTGAAAAACAGTAGCACCAAAAAACAAACGTCCCTGATCAGCTGACAACTTCACCCCAAGCTCCTTGTTCAACCCATACTCTGCCTGTAGTCCTGCATAAAGCCCGCCGGCAGAAGGACGGATCTCTGCAAGGGTGGGTGATGAATACCCTTTTGAAAGCTGACCATAAATAGCAAGGGCCTTGAAAGGATGAATGGTCAGTGCAAACCTTGGGAGCAACTGGGCGTCAAATGCAATATTTTTCTTACCAGAGGCTGGCAATCCAACGGTCCTCTCTATGGCATAATTGAAACTGTTGACACTGATGCCTGCCTGCACCTGGATGAAGGCAAGTGGATGAACACTGAGTTGTGAAAAAAGGAATTGCTGGCGTGCAACAACAAGATCCCTGACCATTTTTCCGTCAGATACCCCTTTGTTGTTTCCGCTGCTGTCAATGGTATAATCACCCCGTTGCACTTCTACACCATTGACCCATTGCAAGGGGAACGGTAGCTTTGTTTCATACACAAATTTTGAACGGACGCCGAGGTTGGCCTCTTTTCTTTTTTCAAAATTGGTGATAAAAGGATTCTTAAATCCGGTGATGGATGTTGAAAAAGAAGTAACCGTTTTCCAGTGGTCAGACAAAATAAAACGATTGGAGATCCCTAGCATTGCAGTCTTGTTAAAAATGCCTGCACGCTGGTCCCTGGCGGATGGAATGGTGCTGGTGGCCGGCCTTGATTGGCGTGGATTGGCATTGAATTGCGCAATGTTCAGGCCGCCTGGTGTTTGATAGGACAGGTCTGCCAACAGCAACAACAGTTCTGTTGTTACTTGATCGGTGCCCCTGATCTTGACACCCAGCTGAATATTATCCTTTCGCATGCGGCTATTGTCTCTGAATCCATCTGATTGGGCATGACCCTGCAAGGCATTGATGGAATAGGCGCCTTGTTTTAATTGGTATTGCACCGATTCATTAAAGGTTCCAAACCGGCCGCCCGATGCCTTGACGTTGAGCATGCTGGTATCTTTGGGGGAATCAAGAGACAGACTGGCACCAGATAGCAGCAGGGCGCCGCCTGTTCCTGCGCCATAAATACTGCCTGCAGGACCTTTGATGACCTCGGCCCCACCAATGCTGTTAACATCCAGCAGGTTGAGGTATGCATTGCCCCCAGCATCGGTAAAGATCATGTCGTCCATATAAACTTTTACATTCCGAACTCCAAAAGGAGACCTGAGCAAACTCCCGCGAATGGACAACCTGTAACTCCCCGGAGACCGCTCCTCCATCCGCACTCCAGCAACAGCGTTGAATGCCGGCAAAATACTGTAAGATGAAAACTGCTGCAATTCAGCCTTGCTGATGGTTGAAATGGCCGCTGGAACCTGCATGCGCTTTGCATTTGACTCATATCCCCTGATCACAATAGATTCCATTGAAGCAACAGAATCTTTCTTCTCCTGCGCAAGGGCTTGAAAAGCCAAAAGAATGAATGTAAAAAAGAGGATATAGATTTTCATCATGGTTCCATTGAAAAGGTCAAAAAAAAACCCGGCATAACCGGGTTCTTCTATAAAGATAGTCTTCTTATTTGTTCATGTACATCACTTCCTTGACCAACTTCACCGTACTGCTTACATCAGGGAGATAGGCCGCTACCAGATTGGGTGCATAGTGCATGGGGGCGTCAGCTGCCGTAATCCTTCTGATAGGAGCATCAAGGTAATCAAACCCTTCTTTTTGGATCCTGTAGGTAATCTCGGATGAAATAGATGCATATGGCCATTGTTCCTCAACAATCACAAGCCTGTTGGTCTTTTTAACGCTTTCGAGGATGGTATACCAATCCAGTGGCCTGATGGTACGCAGGTCAATGACTTCAGCACTGATGCCTTCTTTTTCCAGTTCTTCAGCAGCACCCAGGGCAACCTTCATCATTTTATTGAATGAAACAATGGTTACGTCCCGGCCTGGTCTTTTGATGTCTGCCTTACCGATAGGAATGAGGTACTCTTCTTCAGGAACTTCTCCCTTATCCCCGTACATCACTTCACTTTCCATGAAAATCACCGGATCGTCATCACGTATGGCGCTTTTGAGAAGGCCTTTGGCATCATAGGGGTTGGACACTGAAATTACCTTGAGACCAGGGATGTTGGCGTACAGGCTTTCGAATGCAGTGGAGTGTTGAGCACCCAACTGTCCGGCAGAACCATTGGCTCCCCTGAAAACAATCGGACAACCTACTTGTCCACCACTCATGGCCAGCATTTTGGAAGCAGTATTCAGGATCTGGTCCAGCGGCAATACTGCAAAGTTCCAGGTCATGTACTCAACAATTGGCCTCAGGCCATTTTGCGCGGCACCCACGGCAATTGCGGTGAAACCCAGCTCTGCAATAGGTGTGTCAATGATCCTTTTGGGACCAAATTCGTCGAGCATACCCTGGCTTACCTTGTAGGCTCCATTGTATTCTGCAACTTCTTCTCCCATGAGAAAAACCCTGTCATCTCTTCTCATTTCTTCCTGCATCGCCTCTCTGAGGGCTTCGCGAAAAGCAATAATCCTTCCCATAAATACTGTTTAAAAGTGATGCAAAAGTATTGCATGAAGTGGATTCCAACAAATGTAGTTTGGGACTTTGCAAGACCACTTCAAAACATACAAACCCCGCACTTTCAGTCCATATAGAGTATTGTGGATGAAAATGGCTTGAGGATAATTGTTCCATTTGCTGTATACCCCGATGACACTACACGGTTGTTCATGATGAAGACCTTTTGCATGGCATTGCCCAAGTTGAAAGACTGTTGCATTGCAGATCCATTGTAAATTACCCTGATCTTTTTCCAGTTATCTCCTGCGGCAGCGCCATTGATCTGGTAAGAAACAACCTGGGGCAGGCTTGTTTGATCAAAATTGATCAGGCCAGCTATCTCTTTCTCGGTAGTCAGCCTGAAAGCAGGATGTGATTTTCGCATCTTGACCAGGGACTGTACATATTGAAAAACATCGGCGTTTTGGGCTTTGTCTTTCCATTGGATTAGATTAATGCTGTCGCCTGCGTTGAAAGAATTTTCCACTCCTTTCTTGGAGCGGAGAAACTCTGTTCCTGCATGTAAAAAAGATATGCCCTGAGAGGTCATCACAATTGTCAATGACAATTTGTGCATCTCTTTTCTCAGTAACAGATCATCTTTTTTATTGGAAATGGCCAGCTTATCCCACAACACATGGTTATCGTGGCATTCACAATAGCTAACGACCTGTGAAGGGTCATTGGCATAAGGCCCTTTTGAATAATTCACTTTTGTGTAATCAACCTGTGGATGCCTGCAGGCAGCAGTAACACCAAACTTGATGTTTTCTTCCATTCCCTTCTTTCCCGAGGCAAAACCCTTGTCTTCATGTTCAAACACACTGCCTTTGATGCCATCCCGCAGGTCGTCACTAAAAACCGCGATTCTATCCAATTGGTAAGCATTTTTTTTCAAGGCCCTCAGGGAATCAGGGATGGGTGAACTTCCAGCAGTCCATCCTTCTCCATACAAGAGGATATCAGGCTTTATCTTGTGTAAAGTTGCAGAAATCTGGTTCATGGTTTCGATGTCATGGATGCCCATGAGGTCAAACCTAAAACCATCAATGTGAAACTCTTTCACCCAATACTCCAAAGATTCCAGCATGAATTTTCTCATCATCGGGCGCTCACTTGCAGTTTCATTTCCACAAGCAGATGCATTGGAAAATGACCCGTCTTCTTTCTGCCTGTAATAATAGCCTGGCACGAGTTGATTGAAATAAGAATTCTCCGTTAGCATGGTATGGTTGTATACCACATCCATGACCACCCGCAGTCCTTTATTGTGCATGGCCTGAACCATTTGTTTGAATTCTTTTATCCGCGTTTTTCCATCTGAGGGGTTGCTCGCATATGACCCTTCAGGTGTATTGTAATTGAGTGGATCATAGCCCCAATTGTATTGTGCACTATCGGGCCTGGACTCATCCACACTGAAAAAATCATATGAAGGGAGCAAGTGGATATGGGTTACCCCCAACTCCTTCAGGTGATCTAACCCTGTTTTCACTCCAGAAGGATGAACAGTTCCTGATTCCGCCAGTCCGAGAAATTTACCTTTGGCTTTGATGCCTGATTGGGGGTCAATGCTGGCATCCCTAACATGCAATTCATAAATGATGGCATCGACGGGCAATCCGCCTATGCCAGGCTTCAAACCTTTTCTGTTGCTGAATACTGGCGATTTGTCTTTGATCCAATCCTGTGGGTTGGTTTCACTCATGTCTACCACCACAGCACGTTTCCCATTGGTTCCTACGGCTTTGGCATAGGGGTCAGGAACCTCATGCAACCAATGTCCTTTTGTAAAAATCCTGAAAGCATAATATCGACCTTTCATATTACCTGAAACGGTCTTGATCCATGTACCATGGATTCCCTTTTCCATGGCCATTGCTTCATGCTGTTCACTGCCCAGGGAAGAGGAATAAAAGACAAGTTCAACTTTTTCTGCAGTCGGGCTCCAAATGCGAAAAATGGATGAAGCCGCTGAGTACTTCAGCCCAAGATCATTTCCGGTGTAGACAGGATAATGTTCAGTATTGAAAAACTGGCTGAATCCAAACATTCCCTGGATCATCAACAATAAAATTAGGATAGATTTTCTCAATGCAGTCATGGCTAAACGTTTAGGATCAATGTGTTTCTGGTGCAAGCGACCAATGTTCAGGGGAACGCCACAGGCCTGACAACAGGAGCTCGCGCATGAAGAAAAACTCTTTGGGAAGCCTATCATACATCCTTGAAAAAAGTTCCTCATGTGCCAAAACTTCTGTTTTCCAGGCCTCCATGTCTACTTCCATCACGGCATCATATTGCGCAGAAGTAAAGGACAGGCTTCCCCAATCGATGTCTTCATATTTGGGAACCCATCCAATGGGACTTTCTATGGAAACTACCTCTCCGTGTACCCGCTCCACTACCCATTTCAGCATGCGCATGTTTTCACCGAATCCAGGCCAAATGAAGTTCCCTTCCTTGTCCTTTCGGAACCAATTTACACCAAATATCCGGGGTGGGTTGGGAATGTTGCGGCCCAGCTGCAACCAATGGTTGAAATAATCAGCCATATGGTAACCACAGAATGGCAGCATGGCAAATGGATCCCTTCTTACCTTTCCAATCTCTCCAAATGCTGCGGCAGTGGTTTCTGAACCCATGGTTGCTGCGAGGTAAACCCCGAAATTCCAATTGAATGCCTGGTAAAGCAAAGGAATGGTGGTACTTCTCCTACCGCCAAATATAAAAGCACTGATGGGAACACCTGCAGGATTCTCCCATTCGGCATCGATGCTGGGGCATTGATGGGCGGGAGCAGTAAACCTGGCATTTGCATGGGCAACCGGTTTTCCTGAAGCAGGATCATGGAGCTCTCCCCTCCAGTTATAAATAACCTTGGGTGTTTCTTTGGTAAGGCCTTCCCACCAAACATCCCCTTCAGGAGTAATGCCTACATTGGTAAAAATACTGTTGCTGGACAAGGCCTTGATGGCATTGGGATTGGTCTTGGCATTGGTGCCAGGGGCTACCCCAAAATAGCCATATTCGGGGTTGATGGCGTACAGTTTTCCATCATTCCCGGGTTTTATCCAAGCGATATCGTCTCCTACCGTGGTGACTTTCCATCCTTTCATGTCTTCTGGTGGAATCAGCATGGCAAAATTTGTCTTTCCACAGGCACTGGGGAATGCTGCCCCCAAATAGGTTTTTCTTCCCTTGGGGTCTTCAACACCCAGTATCAGCATGTGCTCTGCCAACCATCCTTCTTCCTTTGCCATCACAGAAGCTATGCGCAATGCAAAACATTTCTTTCCCAAAAGTGCGTTTCCGCCATATCCAGAACCATAGGATGCAATGGCCCTGTCTTCAGGATAATGCACGATGTATTTTGTAGTGGGGTTACAAGGCCATGGAACATCTTCTTGACCTGGCTCCAACGGTGCACCCAGTGAATGAAGGCATTTGATGAATTCACCATCTGTGCCCAACAATTCAAGCACCTTGTCTCCTACCCGTGTCATGATGTGCATGTTCACCACAACATAGGCTGAGTCAGTTATTTCAACACCTATTTTTGAAAGGGGCGAGCCCAAAGGCCCCATGCAAAAAGGAATCACATACATGGTCCGACCTTTCATCGAGCCTGAAAAAACCCCTTTCATCTTTAACTTCATTTCTTTGGGGTCTACCCAGTTGTTGGTAGGTCCTGCGTCCTCTTTTCTCCTGCTGCAAATAAAGGTTTTGTCTTCCACCCTGGCCACATCACTTGGGTCAGAATTACAAGCAAAACTATTGGGCCAGCGTTCCTCATTCAACCTGGTAAACGTTTTGCTGTCCACCAATAATTGACACAATTCGGCATATTCTGCTTTTGAACCGTTGCACCAGTGGATGTCTGTTGGGGCGCAAACTGCTGCCATTTCCTGGACAAATTGAATTAGTTCTTCATGCTGCAGAAATGCAGGCTGATTTGTTGACATGGTGTTTTGTTTAAGGTTAAACAAAGTTAATGTTTTACCATGCGCAATCGGTGTCGGGAAAACTGCTTTTACAAAATACAATTAATCCGTAAAAATCATTAACTTTCAAGTTGAAACGATGTTTGTAATATGATGATACCCATACTTTTGAAAAAAGCCTCCAAAAGAAATATTTTGGTGGTATCTGCTGGACTGATCCTGATTGGTCTAACCCTTTATTTCGCCACTTCTGGCAAGGAGGAAGAAGGTGGTGTGCCTGATGTGGTAGATTTCAATTTTCATGTCAGGCCTATCCTGTCTGACCGTTGCTTCAAGTGTCATGGGCCTGATGCCAACAAAAGACAAGCCAATCTTCGCTTGGACACTGAAGAAGGTGCCTATGCTGCATTGAAAGAAGATCCCTCTAAACATATTATTGTTCCTGGAGATCCCATGCAATCTGCCCTGTATGCCAGGCTGATTAGTGCTGACACTGCTGAAGTGATGCCTCCCCCATCCTCCAATCTTAGTTTGACCAAAAATGAAATTGAAATCATTAAAAAATGGATTGCCCAGGGTGCCAAATACAAAAAACACTGGTCTTTCATAGCACCTGTGAGGCCCAAAGTACCTGAGGCAGATGAAGACCTCAACCCTAGAAACCCCATCGACCATTTCATTTTCACCACCCTGGAAAAAGTAGGGTTGGAGCCCAATGCTGAAGCTTCAAAAGAAGCTTTATTGAAAAGGGTTTCCATGGACATCACTGGACTTCCTCCAACCATCGAACAGCAAGAGCGGTTTCTTGCGGACAAGTCTCCCAATGCATATGAAAAAATTGTAGATGAATTGCTGGCCAGCAAGCATTATGGCGAAAAAATGGCCATTCAATGGATGGACCTTGCGCGTTATGCAGATAGCCATGGCTACCAGGATGATGGCTTGCGCACCATGTGGCCTTGGCGTGATTGGGTTATCCATGCCTTCAACAGCAACTACCCCTATTCCAAATTTCTCACCTGGCAATTGGCCGGCGACCTGCTCCCCAATCCATCTAAAGAACAATTGCTGGCAACTGGCTTTAACAGGAACCATAAGATTACCCAGGAAGGTGGTGTGATTGATGAAGAGTACAGGATTGAATATGTCACCGACAGGACCAATACCGTTGGAAAGGCATTCATGGCCATCACATTGGAATGTGCCAAATGCCATGACCACAAATACGATCCAGTATCACAAAAAGACTATTACAGCATGTTTGCGTTTTTTGACAAGGTTCCAGAAAAAGGGCTTGTCGGTACCATTGATGCCTCTTTTGCAGATCCTCCCAGCATGAAAATTAGTACGGCGGACATTTCCTCTGTTTTGGCCTTTATCAACAAAAAGGACACCATGGATGTATCCGTGATGGTCATGAAAGACAGCGTTGGCATCCGAGAAACACAGCTGCTCAGAAGAGGTGTGTACGACCAAAAAGCAGATACTGTTCAGATGGCAACTCCTGCTTCAATCCTTGCCTACAACCCGAGAAAATATGAGCAAAACAGGCTTGGTCTCGCAAAATGGATGATCGATCCTCAAAACCCACTGACAGCAAGGGTTTATGTGAACAGGATCTGGCATGAGCTCTTTGGACGTGGGCTGGTGAAGACTTCCGGAGATTTTGGGATGCAGGGAGAACTACCCACACATCCTGAATTGCTTGACTGGCTGGCCGTTGAGTTCAGGGAATCAGGATGGGACATCAAAAAACTCATCCGATTGATTGTTACCTCTTCTACCTACAGGCAATCGGCCCAAAGGGCATCAGACAAATTTCAAAAAGATCCTGACAACAAATACTACAGTTTCTTTCCAAGGCTTAGGCTGAGTGCTGAACTGCAACGCGATTTACTGCTTACAGCATCTGGCATTTTGAATCCAGAAATTGGCGGGCCCAGTGTAAAACCCTACCAACCCAAAGGCGTATGGGAAGCCACTACCTCTGGCAGGGGCGAACTGGCCAAATATATCCAGGACAAGGGCGACAAACTGTACAGAAGAGGTTTGTACAATTTCATCAAAAGAACGGCTCCTCCACCAGCCCTGCTGATCATGGATGCGAGCACAAGGGATCAGTGTGAGGTAACAAGATCAAGAACCAATACGCCCCTCCAAGCATTGGTATTGATGAATGATCCACAACTGCTGGAAGCCGCTAGGGTATTGGCGCAGCGCACGTCAAACCTGAACCTTTCCGAAGACCAAAAACTGGATAGGGTATTCAGGCTGGTGCTTTGCAGAAAGGCCACCGAGAAAGAAATGAAAATGCTCAAAGGATATTACCTCCAAGAAAAAAACAAATTCATCCAGCACAAAGACAAGGCTGAAGCATTCTTGAAAGCGGGAGAATTTGAGCAAATTAAAACGAAGAACATCACTGAAACAGCTGCATTGATGCAGGTAAACCAGATGATTTTCAATTTGGATGAAACCACTGTAAAATAAGATCATGGAAAATCAGGAAAAACAATTCAGGCTGAACGTTACCAGAAGACATTTTCTAACCAAAGCCGGACTGGGATTTGGAAGCGCCGCATTGGGCTCAATGTTGTTCAAGGACCAATTGTTTGGCGCTGATGCACAATCCTCAATACCTTTGGGATTGGCACAGTATGCACCGAAAGCCAAGCGGATCATTTATCTTTTTCAGAATGGTGCCCCTTCCCAGTTGGAAACATTTGACTACAAACCCTTGCTCAACAAGATGCATGGTGAAGAATTGCCAGCCTCCATTCGCATGGGCCAGAGGCTTACCGGCATGACCGCCAACCAGGAAAAATTTCCGCTTGTTGGCTCTTCATTTGGATTCTCACAACACGGCAAATCTGGTGCATGGATATCAGAACTTTTTCCCAACATTGCTTCCATTGCTGATGATATCTGTATTGTAAAAACAATGAATACAGAAGCCATCAACCATGACCCTGCCCTGACATTTTTCCAAACAGGGGCACAACAGGGCAACAGGCCCAGCATGGGTGCATGGATGAGCTATGGACTGGG
>CANEWJ010000088.1 GCA_947442625.1 Chitinophagaceae bacterium | reverse complement strand
TTTTGGGGACCCTGAAATCAATACCCGCATCAAACAATACGAAATGTCTTACCGCATGCAGAGTGCGGTGCCTGAACTGACAGACCTGAGCAAGGAGTCTGATAATACCATCAAAATGTATGGCCCGGACTGCCTCGTTCCAGGAACCTACGCAGCCAACTGTTTGCTGGCCAGAAAGCTCTCCGAATCTGGTGTTCGTTTTGTGCAACTTTACCACCAGGGATGGGATACACATGGCAATCTGGTCAATGACATGAGGATGCAAGCAGAAGACGTGGACAGGGCTTCTGCAGGCTTGATCAAGGACTTGAAGCAAAGGGGACTACTCGATGAAACACTGGTGATTTGGGGCGGTGAATTTGGGCGCACCAATTATTGCCAGGGCAAGATTGATGGGGCCAATTATGGACGCGACCATCATCCCAAATGCTTTAGCATCTGGATGGCCGGCGGTGGAATCAAACCAGGTATGGTATACGGAGAAACAGATGAATTCGGTTACAATACCATCAAGGATCCGGTAAGCGTGCATGATTTTCATGCGACAGTACTCCACCTGATGGGCATGAACCATGAGCAGCTCACCTATCGCCATCTCGGAAGACGTTATAGGCTCACAGACGTTGCCGGACAAGTAGTGAACGGAATCATTGCCTAATATTTTTCCAAAGAAAAAATATGTATGTCTAGACATCTTATCGTGCTTTCCAACCTGCTGATCGTATTACAGGTTTTCCTCCTTTTGTTCTGTTTTTTAGACCTGAGTGTACTTCCACAGATTGTATTGTTTGTAGGAAGATTTCATCCTGTTGTACTTCATTTACCCATTACGCTGATCATCTTGATGGTACCCTTCTCTGTATACCTCCAAAGAAGGACAGATACCGATGGTCTTACTGGCATTTTTGATTTGATGCTTCACTACATTGCATTGATTTCAACGCTCACTGCACTTGCAGGATTTTTACTCGCAGCAGATGGTGGATACGACCAAGAGTCACTCCTTTTTCACAAATGGCTTGGTGTTGCCGTAGCTTTTTCAACACATGCACTGGTATACATCAGAAAAGCTTTTTTACAAAACGCAATGGTATGGAACATTGCCATGTCTACAACCTTGATTGCTATGGTAGCGGGAAGTCATTTTGGTGGAAACCTGACACATGGCGAAGGATTCTTTGCATTCAATAAAGAAAACAAACCAACCATCACCATCCTTGCGTTTACAGAAAAAACAACCGTTTACCAGGGCGCTGTTCAACCTATTTTGGAAGCAAAATGCATGACCTGCCACAACGATAAAAAAATGAAAGGCGGACTCAACCTGAGTAGTTTTCAGGTGGCAGCAAAGGGCGGAAAAAGCGGAGCAGCCTGGGTTTCAGGAGATCCTGATAAAAGCTTGATGATTGAAAGGATGCTGCTTGACATGGACGATCAAAAGCACATGCCACCCAAAGGAAAAGCCCAGCTCAGTAGTGCAGAAATTCTTTTGTTCAAGGAATGGATCAGGGCAGGCGCCAATCCAACCAAGACCTATCATTCATTGGCAGACACTGATACCCTTAAAACTATTGTCAGCAGCATCATCAATGCTGCGCCTGCAGTAAAAACAACAAAAACATATTCTTTTTCTGCCGCCTCCGCCTCAACCATAGAGCAGCTCAATTCTCCCTTCATGAGAATTCTTCCACTGGCCTCCAACTCACCTGCCTTGAGTGTCAAATTTTACCTCAAAGAAAAATATGACCTGAACATGTTGAAGGAATGCAAATCCATTTCAGAGCAGGTTGTCGAAGTGAACCTCTCCAACATGCCTGCTGATGACAAGGCCATTGAGGTGCTTTCTTCCTTTGAAAACATAGAGCGCATCAACCTCAATGGAACTGCCATTTCTGGCAAGAACCTGGGTGTGCTAAAATCCAACAAGCACCTTGAACAAGTTTCACTGGCCAGCACTGCTGTCGGCTTTGCCATGCTGGATGCGTTAGGTGCTATAACTTCCCTAAAAAAGGTTTTCCTCTGGAACACTTCACTCACTGCACCTGAGATCGATGCCATCAGGAAAAAGTTTCCAAAAATCAACTGGGATCTTGGCTATATTCCAGACAAGAATGAATTGCTCAAACTGACTGTGCCGAGGTTGCTTGATGCAGACAAAAGGATTTATTCGCCTGGTGAACTCATTGCCTTCAAGCCCCAAATGGCTGGAGTTCAGATCCGTTATACCATTGACGGCTCTAACCCAGATTCATTGACCAGCCTGTTGTATACCAAGCCATTCCCCGTGATTGGCATGATGAAACTCCGGTCCATTTCCGTCAGTCCTGGATGGAAAACAAGCGACACAACTGACAATACTTTTTTCCTCAAAGGCTTCAAGCCTGATTCCATCAGGATGATCAATGAGGCAGACAAACAATACAAAGGACTGGGCGCGTTTACCCTTACAGACCTTGTGAAGGGGACTCCAGGCAACCTCAATGTCAACTGGTTGGGATATCGCGACAATTCATTCAAGATTGGTGCTTATTTTTCGAAGGGTGAAGCCATCGAGCAAATCCTGCTCAGCACGGTAGAACACATCGATGGATATATCATGCCGGCAAAAAAAATCATCATCAAGGGCGGAGACTCCCCACAATCCATGAAACTGCTGAAGACGATTGTGCCGGAACAGCCCAAGGAGAAAAGAAGAAGACGCCTCATACCATTTGTGATTCCATTAGAGAAAAAACAATACAAATATTTTGAAATTGAGGCATTCCCAGTCAATGTATTGCCCAAATGGCACCCTGGAAAAGGCGATAAAGGATGGGTCTTTGTTGACGAGCTGTTTTTTTATTAATGGCCAAACGTCTATCCATATTTTCTAATGTAATCCTTGTATTGCAGGTATTTCTTGTGTTGCTCTGCTTTGCAGACCTGAATTCATTGCCCTCCCCCGTTTTATTAGCAGGCAGGCTTCATCCATTGATTTTGCACCTGCCCATCACCCTGATTCTTTTGCTCCTGCCGCTTTCTTTTTATGCGGCCAATAGAAAAGAGAAAAAAAACATTGCAGCATTTTTTCAACTGATGCTTCACTGTGTAGCACTGATTTCAACATTAACGGCCATAACAGGCTTCTTGCTTGCAGCAGGCGGGGCATATGAGGCTGATTCACTGGTTATTCACAAATGGCTTGGGGTTTCCATCGCAATCCTCAGTCATGCCCTCATCTACCTGTACAATACCCTCCACACAAAACCAATGGCATGGAACACCTTCCTTGTATTAACCATTTTGGTAACAATTGCTGGGGGGCACTTTGGAGGAACGCTTACCCATGGTGAAAGTTTTTTTAGTTTCAGCTACAACAAAAAAGCTGTTTTGGCGAATACATCTGAAACCGAAAAAATATATCCTTTTGCCGCAGCTTCAACATCTTCGATTGAAAAATTGAACAATCCTTTCAGGAGGGTATTGAAGGTTTCAGCAAAAAGCCCAGCCCTTTTTGTACAGTTCTCATTAAAGGAAAAGTTTGACATTGAACAATTGACAGCGTGCAAAGAAATTGCTGAACAAATTGTAGCGCTGAACTTGTCGGGTATGCCGGTCGATGACCAGGTTTTTCCAATACTGGCGGATTTTGTAAACCTTGAAAAACTAAACCTCAATGCAACATCAATTTCAGGTGTTGGGATCAACGCATTAAGCAGATTAAAAAAACTGGAACAACTTTCTGTGGTAAACACCGCTGTTGGTCTGCAAGCAATTTTGCCCCTGATCAATATGGCATCACTCAAACATGTTTTTATTTGGAATACAAGGATTGGAGCGCAAGATCTTATGCTGCTGCAGAGCAAGGCACCAAAGATCAAATGGGAAATAGGCTATCAGGCAGACAAAAAAGAAATCCTGCAATTATCTCCCCCTTATCTTGAAGACAATGAAAACCTCATCTTTGAAAAAGGATTGAATATTGCATTGAAAAATCCATTTCCCAATGCAAAGATTAAGTATACCACGGATGGATTGGATCCTGACTCAAGCCATGGAAACATATATACTAAAGCAATCTACACAAAGGAATTGTTGAGAATCAAGGCCGTTACCACATTAGAAGGTTGGATTACAAGCGCAATTACAGACTTCACTGTTTATCCAAAAGGCATTGCATGTGATTCCGCAACCCTTTTGAGCAAACCGAACAGGGGCAGAACTTTTGGAGCAAAAATACTCATTGATGGGAAAAAAGGATACAGCCAGACCGCTGATCAATTGTACAACAGTTGGCTTGGTTTCAAAAAAGAGGACTTCAAGGCCGGCTTTCATTTTGGAAGCAATCCCAATCTCCAACAAGTGGTGGTAAGCACTGCAGACATGACCAATTCCTCCGGAGCATCTGTGTTTCCTCCAACCAAAATAACCATCAAGGGGGGAGAAAATGCCAAAAAGTTGAAAACAATTGGAGTCCTTTCCCCAGCGATGCCCCTCATGCGCAGGCCCAATGCATCCATCCCATATGTCATCCCCATTAAACCGGGCAAATATCCCTATATTGAAATAGAAATGTTGACACTGAAGTCACTTCCCGAATGGCACCAGGAAAAGGGGCAAAGGGGGTTTGTGTTTTTGGATGAAGTGTTTTTTTACTAATGGATTGTAACAACCGAATCCGCTGATCGACGCAGTTGGCTTACCAGTTCTTACAACTCAAATCTTGGAAAAAACTTCATAAATTCGCACTATTTTCCCTCTCTTTCAAGCTAAATTCCACAATCCACAAACCAGTTTGATATCACCGCAAACCATACAAGACATTCAAAGCAGGATCGATATCCATGATATCGTGGGGGCTTTTGTTAAGCTGAAAAGACGGGGAACCAACTATATAGGCAACTGCCCTTTCCACAACGAAAAAACACCCTCCTTCACTGTTTCACCTTCCAAGGAAATCTACAAATGCTTTGGTTGCGGAAAGAGTGGCAACGCCATCGGCTTTGTCATGGAGCATGAAAAGTACTCCTATGTTGAGGCCCTCCGCTGGCTGGCTGCACGGTACAATGTTGAAGTAGAAGAGACAGAAACCAGCCCTGAGTACAGGGAGCAGCAACAATTGGCAGACAGCCTTCACATCTTAAACCAGTTTGCTGCCAAATATTTTGCCAGCCAGCTCAAGGAGTCAGAAGAAGGGAGAAACAATGCATTGAGCTATCTTAAGGAACGTGGCTTCAACGATGAAACCATCGAAAAATTCCAATTGGGGTATTGCCTCAACCAACGCGATGCTTTTGCAAGGGAAGCCATCAAAAGCCAATACAGCCAGGAACTGCTGAAAAAAAGTGGCTTGTGCATAGAGCGTGATGGTCAACTTGTTGACAATTACAGGGGCCGCATCATCTTCCCCATCCACAACCAAAGTGGCAAAATCATTGGATTTGGGGCAAGGGTTATTGGTAGCAGCGACCGTGGGCCCAAATACATCAATACACCGGAGAACGAACTGTACATCAAAAGCAGGATCTTGTATGGATCCTATTTTGCAAGACATCCTATCGACAAGGCAGATGAATGCTTTTTGGTAGAAGGATATACAGATGTGACGGCCATGCACCAGGCAGGGATTGAAAATGTAGTGGCCTCAGGAGGAACCTCACTTACGCCAGACCAGCTCCGGTTGGTAAAAAAATACACCAACAACCTCACCATTATTTATGATGGTGATGCCGCAGGAATAAAAGCAGCATTGAGGGGGTTGGATCTTGCCATTGAAGAAGGACTGAATGTGCAGCTGGTCTTGATTCCAGACAAAGAAGACCCGGACAGCTATGTTAAAAAAGTCGGTGCAGATGCTTTCAGGGAATTTGTAAAGGTCAACAAAAAAGAATTCATCCTTTTTCAGCTGGAAGTAGCCTTGAAAGATGCAGGCAACGACAGCAACCAGAAGGCCGCTGTTGTCAACCAGATTGCAGAGTCAATTTCAAAGCTCAGCAGAACAGAGGACTTTACCCGACAACAAGATTATATCAAGCGCTGTGCCGCCATCCTTAAGGTAGATGAGCAAGGCCTTACAGCCCTTGTGAACAAGTTAAGCAAGGACAAGATTGTCAAAGAAGAAAAACGCTCACAACGGGAAGGCATTGACCAGGTCATTCCGGTAGGAACGCCAGAAAATGAAGGCGCGGGGATAGACCTTCTTTTCAAGGATGAATTGAATGAACAGGCTGTCATCCGCTCCCTGATTGAGTTTGGCGGATTGGCATGGGATGACCAACAATCTGTTGCCACCTTCATTTTCAAAGAAATTGAGAATGACGGACTGGAAGACCTTTTTGACAACAAACTGCTGGTTGGTGTATTGAACGCTTATAAATCCATGCACCAGGAAGGCAACAATCCTACAGAAAAAAACTTTCTATACCATGAAGACCCCCAAATAGGTCAGATGGCGGTCTCATTGCTGACCGAGAAACATCAAATCAGCCCCAACTGGACAAAATTTTACAAAGGAGATATTCCGCAAAGGGAAGATCTTTACAGGGAAGAGGTTCTTTCGAGCATGACCTACCTTAAACTGAGAAAAGTAAAACGCCTGATCCTTGAGAACCAGGCAGATCTTGATCAGGACAACAATGAAGAAGACACCATGATCCTGCTGCAAACCCATTTGCACCTGAAGCAGGCAGAGATGGCCTTGATGAAGGCCATTGGAACCGTCATCTTCAGGTAATCGCCCTATTGAGGATCTACATTGACCTGCACATGCACAGACTTGAACATTGTATCATTCAACATGATGGCCATCACTTGTTGTATATGGTTTCTGGCCAGTGTATTCTTTGAGCCATCCCTGGGCAGCTTAAGGAGAATCTCATAAATATATTTATTGCGAACCCTGTTCACTACAGGTTCTGCTGGCCCAATCAAATAATCGCCAAACATAGGCTGGATCCGGCTTGCAAAAAAATCTGCGGCATTCAAGGCTTTCAGTTTATCGGTATGCTTGAAAAACAACTGGATCAGCCTTGTATAGGGAGGATAGTGGAACATCTTGCGTGATTCCATCTCCATCGTGTAAAAAGCCTTATAATCGTGTGCAGCCACCAATGCAATGATAGGATGCCCCGGATTGGATGTTTGAATGATGACAGCCCCTTGCTGCCCTCTTCTCCCTGCCCGGCCACTCACTTGTTCCATCAACTGAAAGCCACGCTCATTGACCCTGAAATCGGTAAAGCTCAACAAACCGTCAGCATCCAGGATCCCAACCAATGCCACATGCTCAAAGTCAAGGCCCTTGACCACCATCTGGGTTCCCACCAGGATATCCATCTGGTGCTTCTCAAAACTCCTGATCATCTCATCATGGGCATACTTGCCTTTTACGGTGTCAATGTCCATCCTGGCAACCGTATGCTCAGGGAACATTTCAATCAGGTCTTCTTCCACCTTTTCTGTACCAAAATTCTTTTCCACCCAGCTTGCACCACCACAGGCTGTGCAAGTGAGCATGACAGGATAAGCAGTACCACAGTAATGGCACTGAAGCCTGTGGTGAATTTTGTGATAGGTAAGTGTAACGTCACAATGCTCGCAATGGGGAATGAAACCACAGGTACCACAAATCTTATATGGGGCATATCCCCTTCTGTTCTGAAAGAGTATCACCTGTTTTTTTTCTGCCAGGGCCTTGTCCATGGCCTCTTTCAATGCAGGCGTGATCATGTGACGGACCATCTTGTTGTTGACCATTCCCCTGGTATCCGACACAGTTATGGAAGGCAGTTCAACGCCACCATAACGCTCAAACATTTCCACCAAACCATATTTCCCACTCACGGCCTGGGCATAGGTTTCGATGCTGGGCGTTGCACTTCCCAAGACCACTTTTGCATTGCACATCCTTGCGTAATAAAGGGCGGCATCCCGGGCATTGTAACGGGGTGCAGGATCCTGTTGTTTGAAAGATGCATCCTGCTCCTCATCAATGATGATCAGGGAAAGGTCTGAATATGGCAGGAACAGGGCTGATCTTGCACCCAATACAACCCTGATTTCCCCTTTCTTCACCTTGTTCCAGAGCTCTACCCTTTCATTGGGGTTGAACCGGGAATGATAGATGGCAATATACCCTCCAAAATGTTGTTGTAATCTTCGAATGATTTGCGCAGTAAGGGCAATTTCGGGAAGCAGGTAAAGCACTTGCTTTCCAGCGAGTACCTCCGCTTCAATCAGCCTGATATAAACCTGTGTCTTTCCACTGGATGTAACCCCATGCAGCAAGCAAACCTCTTTTTCCTGAAGGGCCTTCTCCAATTTTTCTAGGGCAATGGTCTGCACCGGAGAAAGGGTGAAATCAATCTTTACCTGCTTGGATTGAAGCTGCAACCGGTCTACCGATTGCTTTGAAATGACCAGTATTTTTTTATCCACCAATCCTTTCAATTGAGAGGAACTGGCATCGGCTTTTTTAAGCAATGCGGGTTGCTTCACCTCCCCTTCTGTTTTTTGCAGATGGAGGAAAGCCAGCAACAATTCCAGTTGCTTTGGGGCCCGGTTGTTCCATTGGTTCAACAACCCTGCCAGTGCTTCCTCGTTGTAGTAATCGGAATGAAGATGAACAAAATTCTCTCGCTTGGGTGTATATTTTTCCTTGAGTGATTCCCATGCAATGCATACTTTTTTCTCCAGTAACCGTTTGACCACAGGATATACATGGGATGCATCCAAAATATCCTGCACCTCCTCCATCTTCAATTCTTTTTTCAGCAACAATCCCTCTGCGACAAGGTATTCCTGATCATCCAGATCAGTAAAATCCTCTCCATATTCCTCATTCAGCATCAGGATGGTTTCACTGCTGAGTTTGAGTTGGGTGGGAAGGGCCGCTGCCATCACCTCTCCCTCACTGCACATGTAATAATTGGCCATCCAGTTCCAGAGGGCAAGTTGCTGATCATATACAACAGGTTCCGGGTCCAGCACCTGGATGATGGGCTTGGGATCAAAACCCTTTGGGCCGGTCTCAGACAAGGATTTGATGATACCAGAATACCTTTTTTGCCTGCCAAAACTGACCTCTACCCTCACACCAGGTATGGCAAGAGACTGCATCTCTGCCGGGATGGCATAGGTATAGGTCTTGGGCAAGGCTAATGGTATGATGATTTCTGCAAACAAGGGTTGAACGGCTTAGGGTTTTGAAAAATAGTTTGGGTTGATCCAGGATGCCCTGTATTCAATCAGCTTATCTCCCATTTTCTGTTTGGCGATGGCTTTCAACGCTTTTGGATCAGCTTCAAGATAATCAGCCGGATCAATGGGTTCAAGATAAACAGCCCTTGATATACCTGGTGTAAGGGTAAGGAAATGCCGGTAATGCATGCGGTCGTAGGTATCCAAAAACAGGATAGGCTGTAACTTCTTTCCTGTCTCAACGGCCAGTTTAAACGCACCGTCGTACATTTCAGCCATGGGCCCATCGGCCATGTTGAACGTTCCTTCAGGAAACACCGCAATTGAGATTCCCCTGGCAAGGGTCTTGCGAAGATCATTCAAGCTCCTGGCCCGGTCCTCTGGGCTGGATCGATTGACTGTGATCACACAAAACTTGTACAAGAACCCAAAGATGGGCACTTTGAGCAACTCATATTTTCCAATGGCCCTGAAATGATGCTTGATGGCCAGGATCACAACAATGGCATCAAGATAAGAAATATGGTTGGGGATGAAGATGTACTGCTCATCGTCTGCAGGCCTCGATTCATAGCGGTTCACATGCCTAATCCCGACCAGCAGAAAGAAAAGACGTCCCAACACCCTGTAAATCTCAAACATGATGTTGCCACCCCGGAATTTGCCCAAGGGCAAACAGAAGATCAAACAAGGAATCAAAGAAAGGATGATGATTACAGCAAGAATATAGGCATACAAGCAATACAAGAGCTGAAATGGGGCGATAAGGAACCTGGCTTTGCGCATATATTAATTCAAATATACACTTTCCCGTTTGTATCTTTGTCGGCCAATGACAGCGGAAAAGACCATAGCACTGCATACACTGGGTTGCAAGCTGAATTATTCAGAGACCTCCACATTGGGAAGAATGCTGGAAAAAGAAGGCTTCACCAAAAAAGAATTTGACGAACCAGCAGATGTATATGTGATCAATACCTGCTCCGTAACAGAAAATGCAGACAAGGAATGTCGGCAACTGGTCAGGCGCATCCAAAAACAGAATGCCGAGGCCGTAGTTGTCATCACTGGATGCTATGCACAGTTGAAACCAAAAGAAATTGCATCCATTCCTGGAGTGGATCTTGTGCTAGGAGCTGCAGAAAAATTCAACCTTCCTGAACACCTCAGGAATTTCACAAAAGGCGATTCAACACGGATATGCAGCTGCGACATCAGTGAGGTCAATGACTTTAATGCCTCTTTCTCTGTAACAGACCGTACCAGAACATTTTTGAAAGTACAAGACGGATGCGATTACAATTGTTCGTTTTGCACCATCCCCCTAGCACGCGGTAAAAGCAGGAGCAATGCTATCGAAAATGTGGTTCAACAAGCTAGGGAAATTGGTGCCAAGGGAGTAAAAGAAATCGTTCTGACAGGTGTGAACCTGGGAGATTTTGGCATGATAGATGGCGAAAGAAAAAATAGTTTTTTTGAGCTCTGCCAAGCCCTTGATACAGTCGAAGAAGTAAGCCGGTACAGGATTTCATCCATTGAACCCAATTTGCTTACCAAGGAAATCATAGAGCTGGTTGCAGCCAGCAAAAAATTCATGCCTCATTTTCATATCCCCCTTCAAAGCGGAAGCAATACCATCCTTGGATTGATGAGAAGGCGTTACAAGAGAGAACTCTATGCAGAGAGAATTGAGATGATCAAAACCCTGATGCCTGATTGCGCGATTGGCGTAGATGTTATTGTTGGATTTCCATCAGAAGGCGAAAAAGAGTTCATGGAGACATTCGATTTTCTTCA
>CANEWJ010000087.1 GCA_947442625.1 Chitinophagaceae bacterium | reverse complement strand
TTTTTTATCTGGTCCGATGATGAAAAGCGACCGAACCGTAAAAGTAGCTGATGCATTGGGGTGAATCATGTCATAGAGAGTAGCTACTTCCCTATTTTCATCTGCGATGATGGGAAAACCCACGGTACAGTGCTGGGTGTCATTGATATCCTTCACCCATTGGATATGTTTATCCAATGGATCGACGCTGACAGCCAACACTTTTACATTTCTTTTGGCAAATTCTTCATTGAGCAAGGCTGTTCTGCCCAGTTCAGTAGTGCAAACGGGTGTGAAATCGGCAGGATGTGAAAACAATACCCCCCAACTGTCACCAAGATAGGCGTGGAAGTCAATGGTTCCCGCGGTTGTTTCAGCAGTAAAATTGGGTGCTGTATCGCCTAAATATATGGACATGGTGATAGGTTTAATAGGGTAAATATAAGAATAATTTATTATCCTACAAAATTAGTAGACTTCTACTTCGTCTTCCCCCTACCCACTGATTTTTTTCCAAACCTCAATTTAACAGCATCAATGGCGGTATATAAACTGGCCTTTCTGACCCTGTTTTCAAAAAGATCGGTCTGCAGGCTGCTGGCAGTCAGTTCACTGAACCTTACACCAATCAGCCTGACTGCGTGCTTTTGTTTGTACAGGTTGCCAAAAAGATCTTTGACCACCTTGATCAGTTCATCATCGTAGGAACTGGGCGCAATGGACATTTGCCGGGTATGGGTCTCAAAATCAGGATACCTGATTTTGACAGCAACACAATTGGTCATCTTTCCTTCCTCTCTCAGTTCATGACCAAGTTTTTCTGTCATCCGCATCAGTTCGGCTTGCAAAAAGTCCTGATCTGAGGTATTTTCTGAAAAAGTATGCTCTGTTGACATTGACTTTGCCTCATGAAAATGGTGAACGGATCCTGCATGATTGCCCAGTGCTTTTTGCTGCAAAACCTCCGCGTATTTTCCAAAATTCTGTTCTAAAAGGTATTGGGGATAGGCCGACAGGTCGTTAATGGTCATGATTCCCAGGGAATGCATGGTTTTCAACATATGCTCTCCCACGCCAGGAATTTCACCTACTTGAAGTGGAGCAAGAAACTCTTTTTCCTTGCCCGCCAACACCTGCAAAAAACCATTGGGCTTGGCCGCATTGGTGGCTATTTTTGCCACCATCTTGTTGGATGCCAGGCCGAATGAAATGGGTAACCCGGTGGTTTCAATGATTTCATTGCGCAGGTCAATTGTCCATTGGAGGGGATCAAAGAACCTGTCCATGCCCGTCAGGTCGATATAGAATTCGTCTATGGAGGCCTTTTCAAACAAGGGAGATTTGGCGGCAATGATATCGGTGACCCATTGTGAAAATTTGCTATACTGCCCACGGGTGCCCTGCATCACGATAGCATGCGGGCAGAGGGCAACAGCCCTTGCCATGGGCATGGCAGAATGCACACCAAATTTCCTGGCTTCATAGCTGCAAGTGCTTACCACCCCCCGTTCCCTGGATCCTCCAAGAATCAATGCTTTACCGACCAATGAAGGGTCGAGGATTCTCTCAACGGAAACAAAAAAGGCGTCCAGGTCGAAATGGGCAATATAGGGTTGCTGACCAGCCATAATAAGCGTGAAATATCAACTCAATTTAGATAAATATCCAGCAATCCATCGGGCAGCGTTACGTAAATTTTCTCTTGCTTGTGGTCTATCTTGTCGAGCGTGCTCTCATTGAGCGGAACCAGGACCTCCTTTCCTTCCATCTCAATGCGCAGCAGGATCTGAACCGGTTGTTCAATTACTTCCAACACAACAGACAAGGGTTTTTTATTGTCATACACCATGAAACCCAGCATAGAGATGGGTGCCGTGACTGAAGCTCTTTTTTTTACATCCTCTTCCTTAAGCCAAACCTTTTTCCGCAGAAACCGTTTGGCACTCTCTGGGCTTTCGATTCCTTCCAGGCTGAGGATCATCTCTGTACCAGATTTTGTTTTGTTGCCGGCAATAAAATACGGGATGAACTTTCCTGTAAATTCTTCAATAAAAATAGCCACCACGCCCTCAAGGCTGGCATCTTCACCGAGGTGATGCTCCAGTACAATTTCTCCCTTCACACCGAAGGTGGCAGCGATTTTTCCAATGCTTAGATAATTTTCCATGGCATAAAAAAGCCCCGTATTGAACGAGGCTTTTGATTTTTTTATTTGGATTACTCAGCTTCAGGAGCGTCTGGCTGTGCAGCTTGTTCAGGCTGTGCAGCTTGTTCAGGTTGCTCAACTGGTGCTTCTGCTTGAACGGGTTGCTCAACTGGTGCTGCTTCTTCTGCTTGAACGGGTTGCTCAACTGGTGCTGCTTGTTCTGCTTGAACAGGTTGCTCAACTGCCACAGGCTTTTCTACCTTAATGGGTTGCGCAACTTGTGTAGCTACTGGACGGCTGGGGGCAGCATCCTGACGAGGCCTTTGGCGGCGTTCGCGGGCGGCAGCTTCCTGACGGTCCCTTGCTTTTGACTCCTGCTCCTGGTGCCAAGCCTCAAACTTGGTCATGGCCGTTGCGTGATCAAACAAACCAAGGTCAACTCCACGAAGCAAATGCTTCAAGAAAAGAACACCTTTGGTAGAAAGAATCTTGCGAACAGTGTCTGTTGGTTGTGCACCATTGTTCAGCCACTCAAGTGACTTCTGACGGTCTACCAATACAGTTGCGGGATGAGTGAGCGGATTGTAAGTACCGATCTTCTGGATGAATTTACCATCGCGAGGTGCGCGTGCATCTGCTACCACGATGAAGTAAAATGGACGCTTTTTGCTTCCGTGACGTTGGAGTCTGATTTTGACAGCCATAAAAAATGTAAATTTTTAGTGGGTGGTGAATAAAATTGTTTCGAATCGAGGTGCAAATATAGGCATTAGGCAAGAATTACCCAAAACAACTGTCAGGAAAAAACGTGAAAAACATCATAAAAACATTCTTCCACATGTAATGGTCATCGCCTGCCGCCCATCCTGGGCATGGCGGGCATGTTGTTCATCCCCTTCATCATTTGTTTCATCTGCTCAAACTGTTTGAAGAACTGGTTGACTTCATTCATGTCCCTGCCACAACCCTTGGCAATGCGTTGCTTGCGCTTGAGGTCGATGACGTCTGGATTGGATCTTTCGAATGGCGTCATGGAACTGATGATGGATTCTACTCCTTTGAAGGCATCATCACTGATGTCAATATCTTTCATTGCCTTGCCCATACCAGGGATCATGCCCATCAGGTCTTTGAGGTTGCCCATTTTTTTGATTTGCTGGAGTTGATCCAAGAAATCCTGAAAATCGAATTGATTCTTCCTGATTTTTTTCTCCAGCTTCTTGGCCTGTTCATCATCAAACTGGGCCTGTGCTCTTTCCACCAAAGAAGCGATATCGCCCATCCCGAGTATACGCTGGGCCATACGGTCTGGATGGAAAACATCCAGGGTCTCCATCTTCTCACCACTGCTGATGAACTTGATGGGCTTCTGTACGGTGTATTTGATGGACAAGGCAGCACCACCCCTGGTATCACCATCCAGTTTGGTAAGCACAACTCCGGTAAAATCGAGCCTTTCGTTGAAAGCTTTGGCAGTGTTCACGGCATCCTGTCCGGTCATTGAATCGACCACAAAAAGAATTTCCTGTGGTTGAAGGGCTGCCTTGAGCCCTGCAACCTCATTCATCATGACCTCATCTACCGCCAAACGGCCTGCCGTATCGATGATGATTACATTTTTATTCGTTGCCTTCGCTTGTTTCAATGCATTTTCAGCAATAGCCCTTGGGTCCTTGTTTTCAGGCTCGGCATACACATCAACCCCAATTTGTCCCCCCAAAACTTTCAGCTGGTCGATGGCCGCAGGCCTGTACACATCTGCTGCCACCAGCAATGGGGATTTGCCTTTTTGCGTCTTCAGGTAATTGGCCAGCTTACCACTGAAAGTGGTTTTACCGGAACCTTGTAAACCTGCAATGAGGATAATGGCAGGATTTCCAGTTGCATTGAATCCGCTGGCCTGGCCACCCATCAATTCTGTCAGTTCATCCTGCACAATCTTGATCATGAGCTGACCCGGGCTTACGGCAGTCAATACTTTCTGCCCCATGGCCTTTTCCTTCACCTTATCAGTGAATTCTTTGGCAATCTTAAAGTTGACGTCTGCGTCCAGCAATGCCTTGCGGATATCCTTTACTGTATTGGCTACATTGAGGTCTGATATCCTTCCTTCACCCTTGATTTGCTTGAAGGCTGAGGCTATCTTTTCGCTTAAATTTTCAAACATGTTCTTCCGGCTTTAATGAAAAATGAACACCATGGGATGTTCATTCATGCAAAGTTAATGATTCTGCATTTACCGTGTTGTACTATGAAGTAGGACCTAAAGAAAGGTTCTCAGGCGCATGGTATTGGCGGTAATCCTCAAGGCCTCCAAAGCCTTGTCCCGGATCTGCCTGACCCTTTCACGGGTGAGGTTGCATGCTGTTCCTATATCTTGCATGCCCATGGGAGTATCCATTCCAATCCCATAGAGGCACCTGATCACTTTTTGTTGTTTTTCCGGTAAGCTGCGGAGGGCCAGCTCAATTTCATAAAGCATCGATTCGTGTCGGATTTCATGGTCTGCAGCATCGGCTTCCTTGTTTTCCATCACATCAATCATGGTACCTTCGCCATCCTCTCCTACAGGAGAATCGATGCTCACATGACGGCTGGCCAGGTTGATGGTTGAGGATACCTCTTCAAGGTCCATTTCAAGGTATTCAGATATTTCTTCAGCCGTTGGCTCCCTTTCTAAATCCTGCTCAAGGTGCTGGGCTGCTTTGGCAATTTTGTTGCGAATACCAACCCTGTTCAAAGGAACCCTGACAATGCGCGACTGATCTGCCAATGCCTGTAAGATGCTTTGGCGGATCCACCATACGGCGTAAGAAATGAACCGGAACCCCTTGGTTTCGTCAAATCTCTTTGCAGCAAGGATCAAACCCAGGTTTCCCTCATTGATCAGGTCTGACAGTGATAATCCCTGGTATTGGTATTGTTTCGCCACCGAAACGACAAACCGCAGGTTGGCTTTTGTAAGTTGTTCTAAGGCTGTTTGATTTCCTTTTCTGATTAAATCTGCCAACCTCACTTCTTCTTCTCCACTGATCATGGGAACTTTGCTGATGTCTTGAAGGTATTTCTCAAGACTTGCAGATTCACGCAGGGTGATGGATTGACCTATACGCAGTTGGCGCATGCTCATGGGGGGGATTTTAAATACATTTTCTCAGAGGACGGTGCTTAACCCTTACAAAACGTGATTATTGCGAAAATATTGTTAAATGAAGCCATCAAACATGTCCAAAATTGAAAATTTGACATAAAACATTGATATTCAACCCCGTAAAAACACCATTTTGAAATGGGGAAAATCACGGATAAAAAGTTGGAAAGAAACATCAAATTATATTTTTTCAATTCCGATATTTTTCTATCATTGCAAGGTGCAGGACGTTGAATCGTGATTAGAGACCAATACAAAACAACATGAGCAAACAGTTATTTTCCATAGAGTACCCCGTAAGATGTTCACCCAGCATCTTGTATGACTTCTTGTCAACCCCTGCCGGATTGCAGGAATGGTTCGCCGACAGGGTAGACGAAAGGGATACTGTCTTCAGCTTTTCCTGGAATGGATCTGTTGAAAAAGCTGAAGTGCTGGAGGCCGAGGAAAATAAATTCATTCGTTTTCATTGGTTGCATGCCCCTCAAAACGAATATTTTGAATTTTCAATTGAAAAAACAGAAGTAAGCAGCCAGACCATCCTGGTCATCAAGGATTTCGCGGAAAAAAAGGAAATCGCCGACCAGTCAAGGCTTTGGAGCGTACAAGTACATGATCTGTTCCACAGGCTGGGTAATTAACAATGTTCAAGAAGCTTGATAAACTCGTTTTAAAAGCATTCATCGGTCCATTCATCGCGACCTTCTTCATCACACTCTTTGTGTTGGTGATGCAGTTTTTTTGGAAGTACATTGATGACCTGGTAGGAAAAGGCCTCGACCTTATCAGCATTCTTGAATTGACCTCTTATGTAACTGTCACTGCCATACCGTTGGCACTTCCCCTTGCTATCCTGATTTCCTCCATCATGACCTTCGGCAACCTGGGTGAAAGTTTCGAACTCGTTGCGATCAAATCGGCTGGAATCCCGCTGCTCCGGTTCATGCGGCCCCTCTTGGTCATATCCGTTGTCATCAGTATACTGGCATTCCTGATTTCCAATTATGTAATGCCTGTTGCCAACCTGAAGTTTACCGCCATGCTTTACGATATCCGTGTGGCGAAACCAGCCTTTGACATCAAAGAGGGTATTTTTTATGATAAGATCCCCGGCTTTGCCATCAAAGTAGGCAAAAAGGAAGTCGATGGCAACAGCATCAGCAAGATTGTGATTTATGAGAACCAGTATTCCCTTCAGGACAACATCATCATCGCAGAGAAAGGAAAAATGAGTGTGAGCGATGACAAGAAATTTCTGGAATTCGATCTTGAAAACGGATGGCGGTACCAGGAAAAAGGACCCTACAATACTAAAGAGACAGACTACTACCGCCTTGGTTTCAAAAAATACAAGAAAGTATTTGACCTGAGTAGTTTTGACGTGCTCAAAACCCCTGACAGCATGTTCAAGAGCAGTTATGAAATGCTCAACGTCAGACAACTTCAAAAATCGACCGATTCCATTGGCAAGGAGCTCAAGCGCATTGAATCTGTGCGCATGAACAAAGAAATCACCAGCTATTACCTGTTCGGAAAACATTTTGAAAAAGGGTGGAAAACAGGAAAGCCAGGCCGTCCTCAAAAAGCCAAAACCTATGGGTACAACCTTCCTGATTCTACCATCAATGTTGCCTTTACCAAAGCCGCTGATAAAATCAACTTGGTCAAGAGCTCTCTTGAATTGATTGCTGCTGACCATGAGCAAAGGGAGCGCGACTGGCGTTTTTACAGATTGCAATGGCACAAAAAATATTCGCTGTCCTTTGCCTGCATCGTACTGTTCCTTATTGGTGCGCCATTGGGCTCCATCATCAGAAAAGGGGGACTGGGAATGCCGTTGGTCGTGGCTGTTGTATTCTTCCTGGTATTCCATCTCCTGAACATGTTCGGAGAAAAATTTGTCAAACAGGAGATCATGGGGCCCTTTCTGGGCATCTGGCTCTCCAGCATCGTTCTCCTGCCCATCGGATTGTTTCTGGTATACAAGGCCATGAACGATTCCCAATTGTTCAACAATGAATATTATTTCCGTTTTTTCAGAAAAATACAAGGCCTCTTCAAAAGGAAGATTGCATCAGGATCCTGAACTTTACCATAAACAAAATACCATGCACACCAACAGCTCACGCAGAAAATTCATCAGCACTACAATCAAGGGAACCATGGCAGCAGGAGCAATGGGCATGATTCCTGGCTCTTTGTTGGCCAACGATTCCATACAACCCACTCCATTTGTACAAACGCCACTCCCCTATGCATACAATGCACTGGAGCCTTATGTGGATGCGATGACCATGGAGATTCACCATACCAAACACGCTGCAGCATATACCAAGAACCTTAACGATGCAGCCATGGCAGAGTTCAAAGGCGAAAACACCAGCCTGGAACTTGCCCTGAGCAACATTTCAAAATATTCTGCCAAGTTGCGCAACAATGGTGGCGGCCATTACAACCATGAACTTTTTTGGAAGAGCATGCAGGCTCCTGGTACAGCCCTTCATGAAGGTCCTTTGAAGCAGGCACTGATGTCCAATTTCAACAGCTTCGAGAATTTTAAAACAAAAATGAGTGAAGCGGCCATGACAAGGTTTGGCAGTGGATGGGCCTGGCTTTACCTGGATGGCGATAAGAAATTTCAGATTGGTTCAACCCCTAATCAAGACAATCCACTGATGGATGTTTCTCCTGTAAAAGGCCTGCCATTGCTGGGTCTTGACGTTTGGGAGCATGCGTATTATCTCAAGTACCAGAACAGGCGTGCAGAGTATGTCAGCAATTGGTTCAACCTGGTGAATTGGAAATTTGTAGAAGGAAGATTGCGGGGAAAATAACCATTTCATCGATACCCTAAAAAGGTTCAGCCTTTGCAAAAACAACTCATTGAAGCGTTGAATTCACAAAGGCTGAAAATATGACAGGCAATCGTATACCAAATATAGGGAGGGTTTTGGAATTACAAAATTTTTCTGTTAATTATTTAAGAAATTTAATGTGTATAAAAAACACAAATAAAAATGAAACAATACATTGACCAAAACAAAGACAGGTTTCTGAATGAACTCTTGGACCTGTTGAGGATTCCTTCCATCAGTGCCAACAGCGAACACAAGGGGGATATGATACGATGCGCTGAAGCGGTTAAACAATCCCTGCTAGATGCGGGAGCAGACCTCGCTGAAATCCATGAAACAGCAGGCCACCCTATTGTGTATGGAGAAAAGATGGTTGACCCTTCCTTGCCGACTGTGCTTGTTTACGGACATTACGATGTTCAACCGGCAGATCCTTTGGAGCTGTGGCACAGTGGCCCCTTTGAGCCAGTGATAAAAGATGGGAAGATTTATGCACGCGGTGCCTGTGATGACAAGGGGCAGTTTTACATGCATGTCAAGGCACTCGAAGTGATGGTCAGGAACAATGCCTTGAAAACCAATATCAAATTTTGTATTGAAGGGGAAGAAGAGATTGGTTCTCCCAACCTGGGGAAATTTGTTGCCAGTCATCATGACTTGCTGAAAGCAGATGTAGTACTGATCAGTGACACAGCCATGATCAGCATGGAAACCCCTTCCATTGATACAGGTGTGCGTGGATTGAGCTATATCGAAGTGGAAGTGACAGGACCCAACCGCGACCTGCACAGTGGGGTCTATGGCGGTGCAGTAGCCAATCCCGCAACAATTCTTGCCAGGATGATTGCGTCCTGTCATGATGAGCAGCACCACATCACCATTCCTGGATTTTACGACGATGTATTGGAATCAAGCGATGCAGAACGCGCCCTCATGGCAGCTGCACCATTTGATGAAAATGAATACAAAAAAGACCTTGGCATTGACGCGGTATATGGCGAGCAGGGATACAGCACCAATGAAAGGACGGGCATTCGTCCAACTATAGAGGTCAATGGCATTTGGGGTGGTTATACTGGAGAAGGCGCCAAGACTGTACTGCCTTCCAAGGCAACAGCCAAAATCTCTGCCCGATTGGTCCCTAACCAGTCATCTGAAAAAATTACTGCCATCCTCCTGGATTATTTTAGGAAGATTGCACCTGCAGGGGTAACCGTCAATGCCTCAGAACACCATGGTGGGGAGCCTTATCTCACGCCAATTGATTCAAAGGGCTACCAGGCTGCGTCAAAGGCTATTGAACATACATTTGGAAAGGCCCCTGTGCCTGTTCGTGGTGGCGGCAGCATCCCCATTTGCTCCTTGTTTGAAAAGGAGCTTGGTGTGAAAATCGTGTTCATGGGATTTGGCCTCGACAGCGACAACCTGCATTCACCCAATGAGAAATACGACCTGTTCAATTTCTACAAAGGGATTGAAACGATTCCTTATTTTCATCAGTATTTTGCGGAGAAATGAGTTGCGAAAAGCTTTTATTTTTACCTTTCATATTCATGTCGTGTTTTACAATGGCACAAACATCAACTGAGACAATCGGTAAACCTGTTGGTATAGGAAAATTAGAAGTTGCACAATTTGATTTCCCAAAAAAAATGAATTGGGAGGATGCAAAAAAAGCGTGTGCTGATTTGGGAAATGGTTGGAGTTTACCAACAAGGGAGGAACTGGGTTTTTTATATAAGCATAGAAACGAAATTGGTGGTTTTTCAACAAGCTACTATTGGAGTTCTACCGAGACTAATGATACAAATGCCTGGAGGCATAACTTCAGCTTTGGCATGAGTGGGTTCATCGCGGGCAAACAAAATGAATATTTTGTTCGGGCTGTTAGACCCAAATAAAGGTTTTTGGGACTGACTGGGTCGTGAAATATAAAAACCAACAATCAGGTCAGAAAGGTCTCCCTCCCGGAGGACAATACTGCTTGAGATAATTGGTGTAGAGGGTTGACAAATGCCTTGTGGTGCCTTCACCTTCAGAAATGCTATGGCTCCTGTTGGGGTAAGACATGAACTGGAATTGCTTGTTGTATTTGATCAATTCATTCTGCAGCAATTCTGCATTCTGGTAATGCACGTTGTCATCGCCTGTTCCGTGGATGTACAAGAGATTTCCCCTGAGGTTTTTTGCATGGGTAATGGGTGAACCCTTCACAAAATCTTCGCGGTTTTCCTGTGGTAATCCCATGTAGCGTTCCTGGTAAATATTATCATAGGTCAATTGGAAAGCAACTGCGGCAATGGAGATCCCAGTCTTGTAAATTTCAGGATACCTGAACATGAGGTTCAAGGTGGCAGAGCCGCCTCCACTCCATCCCCAAACGGCAACCCGGCTGGTATCAATGAAGCCCATCTTGAATACTTCCTTCGCGGCCTTGGCCTGGTCATCAATGTTCACAATGCCAATCTTTCTGTAGATGGACTTTCTCCACTCACGGCCCTTGGGAACTGGCGTTCCGCGGTTGTCTATGGTCACGTATACATAACCATCCTTGCGCATGTCGCCCGCATACAACCTGTTCCTTCCCACGCCAAAACGATCAATCACATTGGCTCCTGCAGGTTCAGAGTATACAAAGAAAACAACAGGATATTTTTTGGCTGGATTAAAATTTTCCGGCTTCACCATCCATCCGTCCATTTCAACACCTTCATCGGTTTTGATCTTGAAAAATTCAATGGGTGAAGGCATGTTTGCTGCTTTATTGACAACATCTTGCACAGCACTTTTCCCCTTGCCATCAAGATGGGTATTTAGGCTAATCGCCTCGGTTACATATTGTACCTTATGATTGGAAAAGCTGTGGTAAGCAAGATCAGCAAC
>CANEWJ010000086.1 GCA_947442625.1 Chitinophagaceae bacterium | reverse complement strand
ATTGATCCACGATTGACGGTGAAAATTTTGGCGCAAAAAAGTAAATATCCTATTTTTGCGTCCCGCTAGGGAGGATGCCCGATAGTATAATGGTAGTACGACAGATTTTGGTTCTGTTTGTCTTGGTTCGAATCCAGGTCGGGCAACAAAAAAAAGATCCGCATTTTGCGGATTTTTTTTATTCAGTCATTTTTCCGGATTTCTTCAAATAACGGACGATTGCATATCCAATGGCCAGTATGACAATGGAATAGACACAATTGGTCCATACATCTTCAATTTGGTAAAGCCTGATGATAAGCAAGGCAATACCGGCCAGCCAAATGAACTGGGTAGTGTATTCCTTTAGTACCCATCTTTTCCAATTAAATTCCATGGAGGAAAATGTTGCGCCAATCCCTTTCAGGGAAGGAATCCAGCGGTTGACTTTCGAGCAATAGGCATCGAAATCAGCACCGAATTTTCCTCTCAGAAAATGCTCTTCGGCCAACACAATGGCCTGATAGATGAAGAGAAACAATGGCATGATGATGGCCACATAAATCAATGCGTTGGCCAAAATGCCCACGCCCAAAAGCATCAGGATGTTACCAACATAAAGCGGATTTCTGCAATGAGAAAAAATCCCTGTAGAGACCAGGTGTTCAGCATATACCTTCTTGTCTTTCCCACCCCTCACAATATAGGCCAACCCAATGGTAGCACCCCGAATAGCTTGTCCCAATATTGTAACAAAAAGGCCTATGACCAGTGGCCAGGTTTTATACCCTGCATGGAAAATATTTTCTGTAAACAACTCCGGTGAGGGAAGGAACAACAATCCGTAGAGCAGAATAAACAGCAGGTTCCTGTACTTGAAAAAGAAATTACCGATCTGGATCATGATAGTTTTTTTGCAATGAATCCTGAGAAATTATACCACTTGAAAAACACTTCTACCGTTCTGAAACCAACCTCTTTCAAAAGGGTGATGTTCTCACTCAACTTATAGGGAATAAGGATGTTTTCCAGGGCCTCACGCTTCTGGGAAATCTCCATTTCACTGTAATCATTACGGCGTTTGAAATCGTAATAATATTTGATGAAGTCGCGGTTGAAATCTGTTTCCTCAGCAAGAATTTTTTCAATCACAATCAATACACCCCCTGGCTGAAGTTGCTCGTGAATGGACCTCAACAACTTCTCACGGGCAATGGGCCGAACAAACTGAAGGGTCAAACAGAGAATAACCACCGAGGCGTCTTTCATCGCCACATGCCCTGAATTCAAATCTGCCACTTCAAGCGAATAAGGCCTTGTCATTCCCCTTTCTTCCAGTTTGGTTTTGCATTTTTCCAGCATGGGGGCAGAATCATCAATACCCACAAACTTGATGTGCTGGGGAACGGTCTGGTCCATCATGATCATGGTTGCACCCGTGGAGCAGCCCAAATCATAGATCACCCCGTTTTCACTGCATTGATCTGCAACCAATTCAGACATCATGCGCTGCATCTCAATGTAGTAGGGCACAGAGCGGGTAACCATGTCATCAAATACGCCAGCCACTTTGTTGTTGAATGCAAAATCAGAGGCTTGCTTGATGGGTTCGTCAAAAATCTTGTCCATGTTGTATTGTTAACGTATTGAACCGGCATCTGCTGCCGGCATGTAAATTATTGATTGAGTGCCTGCAGGATTTCTGCTATGATATCTTCAGGATGCTCCAACCCAACAGAAAGCCTGATCAATCCGGGAGTGATCCCAACGGCCTGCCTTTCGATTTCACTGAGCTTGGAATGGGTGGTACTTGCCGGATGAGAGGCAATGGTGCGGCTATCTCCCAGGTTATTGGTCATTGACAACCATTTAAGTCCGTTGAGAAACTTACGTCCTCCTTCTAGGCCCGCTTTCAGTTCAAAGGTCAGTATTCCACCGCCATTGGACATCTGTTTGACCGCAATATCATGCCTGGGATGTGATGGCAAAAATGGATATTTAACCCAGTTCAATGCAGGATGATGCTCAAGGGCCTTTGCAATTTGCAAGGCATTTTGCGCATGTTTATCCATCCTTACATAAAGCGTTTCCAGGCTTTTGGACAAGATCCATGCATTGAAGGCACTCAGTGATGGTCCGGTATTTCGGATATAGAGATACATTTCCCTGACCAATTCTTTTTTTCCTACAACAACGCCACCCAATACCCTTCCCTGGCCATCCATGAACTTGGTCGCTGAATGCAATACAAGGTCTGCCCCAAACCGGATAGGTTGCTGTACTGCAGGCGTTGCAAAACAATTGTCCACCACAAAAATAATATGGTGTTTTTTGCAGATGGCTGCAACCATTTCCATATCAATAATATCCAGTCCCGGATTGGAGGGAGTTTCGACATAGAGCAATTTCGTATTGGACTTGACCAGTGCCTCGATGGATTCAGGCATGTTCATGTCAAAATAACTGTACTCAATGCCCCACTTGGGCAGGTATTTTGTTAAGATGGCATGGGTGGATCCAAACACTGCAGCTGCAGAAATAACATGATCACCTGCAGACAAAAAAGTCATGAAACAAGCATTGACGGCAGCCATGCCAGTAGCAGTGGCAATGCCATCCTCGGCCCCTTCCATCAAACATACCTTCTTGATAAACTCATCTACAGAAGGATTGGAAAAGCGGGAATAGATGTTTACATCCAGGCTATCAACGGAAAAAGCAGCAGCCATGTCTTCTGCAGAATCATAGACAAAACTGCTGGTGAGAAACAAAGGGGTTGAATGTTCCTTCTCTCCTGTCCTCTCTGTTTGGGTTCTTATGGCTAATGTTTCAGGGCGCATTCACAATATTTTATTGTCCGGACATCGCCGAACCATTTACAATAACGCTGAAATCAATGACAGCTCCCGCTGCCCTGAGCGTTTCAGCCACAGAACAATATTTTTCCATGGAAAGGTCAACCGCCCTGTAGGCTTTTGATGGATCAACCTCTCCAGTGATGTTAAAAACCAGCTGGATGTTTTTCCAAAGCGAAGGTTCTTTTCCTTCTTCCCTTTGACCATCTACCGCAATGGTGAGGTTCTCAAGTCCCTGGCGTTGTTTTTTCAGGATACTGATCACATCCACGGCACTGCAACCACAAAGGGCTGAAAGCAACATTTGCATGGGCCTGAAACCAGATCCGTTTCCTCCTTGTGCGACAGGGATATCAATGCGCATGGTATGTCCATCAGCATCTGTAACATCCAATCCATATTCCTTTTCAGCCAATCGGGCAGTGATCAATGCCATAAGAATAAATTGAGTGCAAATATACGAATTCAGCCCCAAAAAGGCTGAAATGCCCGGGAATAGCTCAATCCTTCAGCAATTGGCTGATGCATTTTTCAAGGCTGAGTTGCCAGCTTTTGGGATGCACACCAAAAACTCGCTCGATTTTTTGTTTATTCAGCACGCTGTATGCAGGGCGCTTTGCTGGAGTTGGATATGCGGAGGAAGGAATTGGGTGAACCATACAATCCGATGCAATCAGCCGTTTGATTTCCAAGGCAAAATCATACCAGGTAATTTCCCCGTCATTGGAATAATTGTAGATGCCTGGATACCATGTTGGTTGACTGATGATATGCAAAATGAATGCAGCCAGGTCTGAAGCCCATGTGGGACTACCCTTTTGGTCGTTGACCACAGATATTTCTTTGCGATCCTTCATCAACCGCATCATGGTCTTGACAAAATTGTTGCCATGATAGGAATAAACCCATGATGTTCGAATGATGACAGAAAGTGGATCATTTTTGATGGCCGCTTGCTCACCTTCAAGTTTTGTTTGTCCGTATATGGAACTGGGCCCAGTAGGAGAATCTTCAGTATAGGGTTGGTTTGAATCACCGCCATAGACATAATCTGTGGACACATGAATGAAGCGGCAACCATGGGCAGCCGAAACAGCAGCCAGTATGCCAACAGATTCGGCGTTGACAAGCTGCGCCAATCCCGCTTCCTGCTCTGCTTTGTCTACAGCGGTATAGGCTGCACAGTTGATGCAATAATCAGGGCGGAAAGAAGTGAACATGTTCCTTACCAACTCAAAATGGTGAATAGGCAAATCCTCTCTTGAGAGAAATAAAAATTCATACTGCGGCTGGCTGGGGGCCAGGTCCCTCAACTCTTTTCCAAGCTGACCGTTGGCTCCTGTAACGAGGATCTTTTTCATTGTTCAGGATTAAAAATTGGCATCGATGTTGTCGAAAGCAGGAAGTACAAGGTCTTTCTCTGAAACAATCATTTCACCGGCTGAAAGTTTCCAGTCTATCTGTAGGGATGGATCATTGAAAATCAATCCTGATTCACTCTGCTTGTTGTAAAGGGCATCGCATTTGTACATCACATCAGCCGAATCACTGAGGATTGAAAATCCATGGGCAAATCCTTTGGGGACAAGCAATTGCTTTTTGTTCTCCGCTGTGAGGATCACTGAGAATGATTTTCCGTATGTTGGTTCTCCCTTCCGCAAGTCAACAACAACATCTAATATCTCTCCCTGCAAGGCCCGTACCAATTTTGTTTGGGCGAATGGTGCTTTTTGAAAATGCAATCCCCTGATCACCCCATGCTTGGAATGGGATTGGTTGTCTTGCACCCACTGAAAATCAAGTCCTGCTTTCAAATGTGTCTCCCTGTTGTAGCTTTCAAAGAAATACCCTCTATCATCCCCAAAAACAGAAGGGGTTAACACCAGCAAACCTTCAAATCCTGTTGTTTCAACGTTCATCTTATCTGCTTGTATATTGCTGTTCGTAATATTGCTTGTATGATCCGGAAGTTACGCTTTGGATCCAACCCTCATTGGCCAGATACCAGTCAATGGTCTTGTCCATGCCTTCTTCAAATTGAAGAGAAGGCTCCCAGCCCAATTCCTTGTTCAACTTGGTGGCATCAATGGCATAGCGCATGTCATGTCCAGCCCGGTCTTTTACATAAGTAATGAGCTTGGCACTTTCTCCATCAGCCCTCCCAAGCTTCTTGTCCATGATGCTGCAAAGCAGGTGAACAATGTCTATATTTTTCCATTCATTGAATCCTCCGATGTTATACGTCTCTCCCAATCTACCTTGATGGAAAATGACATCAATGGCCCTTGCATGATCGTTCACCCAAAGCCAATCACGTACATTTTCACCTTTACCATAAACAGGAAGGGGCTTGGAATGCACGATATTGTTGATCATCAATGGCAAAAGTTTCTCAGGAAACTGATGCGACCCATAATTGTTGGAGCAATTGGAAATAACCATTGGCAAACCATAGGTATGGTAGTAAGCACTGACCAAATGATCGGATGATGCTTTGGATGCTGAATAAGGAGAACGGGGATCATAAGATGTTTCTTCTGTAAAGAATCCCGTTTCGCCGAGTGAGCCATATACCTCATCGGTGGACACATGGTAAAATAGTTTGCCTTCCATGTCTTTCCATGATCGCTTGGCAGCATTCAACAATACGGCCGTTCCGATTACATTGGTTTTTACAAATGAAAGGGGATCAAGGATAGACCTGTCTACATGGCTCTCTGCCGCAAGATGTATCACCGCTTCGAAGGAGTGGTCTGTAAACAATTGATTGATAAAAGACTCATCTGTTATATCCCCCTTTACAAAACTATAATTGGGAGCATTTTCAATGTCCCTGAGATTTTCAAGATTACCGGCATAGGTTAGTGCATCCAGGTTCACAATGGTATATTCAGGGTATTTGTTCACAAACAACCTGATCACATGTGATCCTATAAAACCTGCACCGCCTGTAATCAAAATTTTCTTCATGGATACTAAATTCATTATTGACAGTTAATTAAACTCCTTGGGCTGCTTGGTCAACTCCTCCTGGGGGAGAGACTTGAAATATTCATACGTAATCCTCAACCCTTCTGCCCTGTCTACTTTGGGCTCCCAACCCAGCAACGCTCTGGCCTTGGAGATGTCTGGTTTGCGCTGTTTGGGATCATCCACCGGTAAAGGCTTGAAAACAATCTTGGTCTTTGCCCCAGTAAGCTTGAGGATTTCTTCTGCAAACTCTAACAAAGAAATCTCCACAGGATTGCCGATGTTCACGGGTGAGACATAGTCACTCATCAAAAGCCTATAAATGCCCTCGACAAGATCATCAACATAACAGAAAGACCTTGTCTGAGAACCGTCCCCAAAGACAGTCAGGTCTTCACCCCTGAGCGCCTGTCCGATAAAAGCAGGCAAGGCCCTTCCATCATTCAGCCGCATCCGTGGGCCATAGGTATTGAATATTCGGATAATCCTGGTTTCAACCTGGTGAAAAGTATGATAGGCCATGGTGATGGACTCCATAAAACGTTTGGCTTCGTCGTAGACACCACGCGGACCAACAGGATTTACATTTCCCCAGTATTCCTCAGTTTGGGGATGCACCAATGGATCTCCATATACCTCAGAAGTAGAGGCAACAAGCATCCTTGCCCCCTTGGCCTTGGCAAGGCCAAGACAATTATGGGTACCCAATGCACCTACCTTCAGTGTTTGAATGGGTATTTTGAGGTAATCAATAGGACTTGCCGGTGAGGCAAAATGAAGAATATAATCCAGGTTACCAGGTACGTGAATGAATTTGGTGATGTCATGGTGATAGAATTCGAATTCTTTCAATTTGAACAGGTGTTCAATGTTCTTCAGATCACCAGTAATAAGGTTGTCCATTCCTACCACATCAAATCCTTCTTTGATGAAACGATCACATAAGTGTGATCCAAGAAAACCGGCAGCGCCAGTAATAAGCACCCTTTTGTTTGTCATGTGCGAAAAATTAAATTTGTGGGTTACGGCCAATGCTTTCATAATGGAATCCAAGTTCATTGATGCTGTTGACATCAAAAAGATTTCTGCCATCGAAAATTGCTTTCCGCTTGAGGCTGTTGACCATTTTCAAGAAGTCTGGCGTCCTGAATTCATTCCATTCTGTGGCAATGATCAGTGCGTCTGCCCCTTCAAGCGCATCATATTGATTTTCGACAAAATTGATTTTATCTCCCAACAGTGCTTTCACATTGGGCATGGCTTCAGGATCAAATGCGGAAACAGTTGCTCCTGCTTCAAGCAGTGCATCAATCATGTACAAAGCCGGCGCTTCACGGATATCGTCTGTATTGGGTTTGAAGGCCAATCCCCAGAGTGCAAAATGTTTTCCTGCCAAATCACCATTGAAATAATGATTGATTTTTGGCATGAGATGCAATTTCTGTTTTTCATTGACATCCATCACAGCATTGAGGATTTGAAAATCATACCCCACTTCAGCGGAACTTTTTACCAGGGCCTGCACATCCTTGGGAAAACAACTTCCGCCATATCCAATGCCCGGAAAAAGAAATCTTTTGCCGATGCGGGCATCACTTCCTACGCCCAAGCGAACCATGTCAACATCCGCACCCAGCCTCTCGCAAAGCTGTGCAATCTCATTCATGAATGAAATCTTGGTGGCCAAGAAAGCATTGGCGGCGTATTTAGTCAGTTCTGCAGAACGAACATCCATATAAATCAAGGGATTTCCCGATCGCACAAAAGGCGCATACAACTCATTCATGAGCTTTTTTGACCGTTCAGCATTGGTTCCAATCACAACCCGATCTGGTTTCATGAAATCCTCTACGGCCACACCTTCCCTCAAGAATTCAGGATTAGAAACCACATCAAATTCAACTTTGCTGTTTTCGGCAATGGCTTTTTGAACTTTCTCTGCGGTTCCAACCGGAACAGTGCTCTTGTCCACCACGACCACATAGTCTTCAATGATATGTCCCAGTTCTTTGGCGACACCCAAAACATATTTAAGATCTGCAGATCCATCTTCACCTGGTGGTGTTGGAAGGGCGAGAAAAAGAATCTTGGCATCCTTGATCCCAGCCATAAGGTCTGAAGTAAAATGAAGGCGATGCTCTTTGAGATTTCTCAAAAATATTTTTTCAAGCCCTGGTTCGTAGATGGTGATTTCTCCACCACTGAGCTTGTCTACCTTTTTCTGGTCAATGTCTATGCAGGTAACGTCATTGCCCGTTTCGGCAAAACAGGTACCTGTAACAAGACCGACATATCCGGTTCCGATGACTGCAATTTTCATGAGTTGTGTTTATTTAGTGAAGGAATTTACATGATCAATAATAAAATCCAATTGCTCCTGGTCCAATTCCGTATGAATGGGCAGGGATATGACCCGTTGGGTAAGCCAATCGGTGACGGGTAAATCAACGGCTGGAAGATTAAGAAAGGAAAACATGTTTTGGCGGTGCGCAGGCACAGGATAATAGATCATGGCAGGGATACCAACATTGGCGAGTTGTTCAACCAGTTCATCCCTGTTATGATCTTTCAAAATCATTGTGTATTGGTGAAAAACATGGGTATTCCCTTCAGCTATACATGGGGTGGTGATATTGGGATTGGAGGCAAAAGCTTTTGAGTAGAATGCAGCAGCCTGGCTTCTGGCCTCATTGTACTGGTGCAAATGTTTCAGTTTGATATTCAAAACAGCTGCCTGAATCGAGTCGAGTCTTGAGTTGCAGCCTACCACATCATGGTAATACCGCTTGCTTTGTCCATGGTTGGCAATCATCCTCATTTTATTGGCAAGGCTGGCATCACGGGTAACAATTGCGCCACCATCCCCAAAACATCCCAGGTTTTTGGAAGGAAAAAACGAAGTGCATCCAATGTCCCCGATCGTACCCGTTGTGTGGACGGTACCATCGCTGAACCGAATGGTAGCACCAATGGCCTGTGCATTGTCTTCGATCACAAAAAGTCCAAACTCCTTTGCGATGGCCATAATTTCTTCCATAGGGGCAGACTGGCCATACAAATGAACAGGGACAATTGCCTTTGTTCTGGTGGTAATGGCTTCCCGAATCTTGGAGGGATCAATGCAAAAAGTCTTTGGATCAACATCCACAAAAACAGGATTGAGCCTTAACAAGGCCATGACCTCTGTTGTGGCGATATAGGTAAAAGAAGGTGTAATGACTTCATCTCCCGGCTCCAAACCCAGTGCCATCATGGCTATCTGTAAAGCATCTGTACCATTGGCACAGGGAACAACATGCTCAATTTCCAAAAACTGCCCCAATTGAACTGAAAAATCAGTCACTGCTTTTCCATTGATGAATGAAGTATTCTGAACAACATCAGCAATGGCCTCATCAACCTCTGTTTTGATTTTGAGGTATTGCCTTTTCAAATCCACCATTTGGATAGGGAACATAATCCTTTATTTATTGCGCAAAGGTAAGAAAATAAAGGGTATAACTTAATTTGGCCGTAGCTTTACCGCTTAAAATAGGCATGCTGTTTTTTTACCATATATTCCTGTTTGTATACGATTCAGGTATACGATTTATCTCCAGCTGGAACGCCAAAGCCCGGTTATGGGTTGAAGGGAGAAAAAATATATTCGAAAGGCTGAAAGTGGCTGTAGAGAAGGGGGAAGGTCCGATCATCTGGATGCACAGCTCCTCATTGGGCGAATTTGAACAGGGAAAACCAGTGCTGGAAAGCCTCAAAACCAGTTATCCTAGCCACAGGATTCTCCTGACATTTTTCTCCCCTTCAGGATATGAAATCAGAAAAAACTATCAGGGAGCGGACATGATTTTTTACCTTCCCCTGGATGGCCCCATCCGTTCACGAAAATTTCTTGATATTGTCCGCCCTGAGTTGGCCATCTTCATCAAATATGAATCTTGGTTCTATTACCTCAATGGGCTAAAAAAAAGAGGGATTCCTACCCTGCTGATATCCGCCATCTTTACACCCAAACAGCAGTTTTTTGGGCCAATGGGTGGTTTTCTCAGAACCTTGCTCGAAAGCTATACCCATCTGTTTGTACAGGATGCACCATCGGCAGCCATCCTGCAAAAATTCAAGCTAAAGGCTCCTGTTACCATTGCGGGTGACACACGCTATGACCGTGTTGCAGAGATCACAGGCACGGCTTTTCACCATAGTGTTATTGAAGCATTTTGCAATGAAGCCAATACCATGATTGCCGGAAGCACCTGGAAAGAAGATGAGGAAATGCTTTCAGGATTACTGGATGCCCAACCTGACCTAAAACTCATTGTCGCGCCGCATGAAATTGGTCCAACACATCTTCAAGAAATCAAGCTATTGTTCAAACAACATGTTCTCCTTTCTGAATCTGTTGACCATCCGCGATTATTGAATGCCAGGGTATTGATCATTGACTGCATTGGCATGCTGTCAAAGCTTTACCGCTATGCCACCATTTGTTATGTGGGTGGAGGATTCAATGTTGCTGGCATACACAACATCCTTGAGCCAGCCGCATATGGAAAAACAGTTATTTTTGGTCCCAATCACGACCGAACAGCAGAAGCAAATGCATTGATTAAAACTGGTGTGGGCTTCAGTTACAGTACAAAAATCGACTTGATTTCCTTCACTGAAAACCTGTTATCGGACATTGGATTGAGAACATCACTGGAGGAAGCAGCAAAGCATTTTGTGCTCCAAAGAAAGGGCGCAACAGGTATCATTGTCCGTCATATTGCGGAGAATCGACTCCTGAGCAAATCATAAAATTTTTCAACCACGGCGGCCTGTTCAAGGTTGTCTTGAACACTCCTGATGTATTGGGCAGCAATCAACTCAGCTTCGATGACAGTTTTGGCATGGTCCAACAATTCCATCATGGTGTCAAAACTATGGGCATCCCCCCTGAAGAGGGTCTCCAAGAAAATATACCGGTCATTGATGCCCATGGCTGACCGCAGGGAGCCTTGCCGAAGCTGTTGCAACCGATCCGAGAGGTCTGGTAAAGAAGGGTTGAACCGATCATTCAATGATTGAACTGTGGCAGCATGTATATCAGGTTCAAAGGCTTTGGGGGCCTGAACCTGCTCTTCTGGTTGCACTGGCTTTTCGGACTGCATCAATTCCCGGATAATTTCAAAGCCAATTTCCAACAAGGCTTCCTTCGAGGCCCCTTCAAGGGTCT
>CANEWJ010000085.1 GCA_947442625.1 Chitinophagaceae bacterium | reverse complement strand
GCCGCAAGAGATTGCTGATTTACCTGAGCAGAACCAATCTATTAGGATACCGCGCCCTCCTTGAGAAATTAGGGTTAAGGAAATAATATAACTGAATCGTACTATTCCCAACACATGCTGTTGGGAATAGTGCTTTTTGGAACACTCCCGAAACATTATCATGCTACAACAACCATTTCAATCAAGCTTCGACCTTGGTAACGGTCGAATTGTTACAATAGAAACCGGAAGGCTTGCCCGTCAGGCTGATGGTTCAGTTACTGTAAGACAAGGAAATTGCATCATTTTGGCAACTGTATGTGCCAACAAGGAGCCACGTGAAGGACAGGATTTCTTCCCCCTTTCAGTGGATTATCAAGAGAAGTTCGCTTCAGCAGGAAGGATCCCAGGATCTTTTTTCAAGCGTGAAGGCCGCATCACAGATTCTGAAATCCTGATCAGCCGTTTGATCGATAGGGCACTCCGCCCACTTTTCCCTGAAGATTACCTATGTGATGTTCAGGTATTGGTGAGCCTTATTTCATCGGATCCTGAAGTGATGCCGGATTCTTTGGCCTGTCTTGCTGCATCTGCAGCCCTCGCAGTGTCTAACATTCCCATCAAAGAAGTGATCTCTGAAGTTCGTGTAGCCAGGGTAAATGGTTCATTCATTGTTAACCCAAGCAGGACAGAGCTTGCAACTGCTGACATGGATTTCATGATTGGCGCCACAGCAAAGAACCTGATGATGGTTGAAGGTGAATCCAAAGAGTGTGTAGAAGCAGATGTTGTAAAGGCACTTGAAATTGCCCATGATGCCATCCGTGTTCAGATTACTGCACAAGAAGAACTCAGGCAAAAAGTGGGTGTTGAAGGAAAGCGTGATTATACCAAGCCTGCCAGCAATGAAGAAATTCAACAAAAAGTCAATGATTTTGCTACCGAAAGGGTTTATGGTATTTCAAAGGCAGGAAGCAACAAATACGACAGAAGCAAGGCCTACGATGAATTGAAAAAAGAAGTGGTGGCTATGCTTGGTGCAGAAGCAACCCCTGAGCAAATCAAACTGGCCAAAAAATATTACGAGGACCTCAAGTGGGATGTTGTCCGCAACATGATCCTTGACGACAGGATCAGGCTTGATGGCCGTTCCCTCGATCAGGTTCGTCCTTTGAACATGGAAATCGACGTATTGCCTACACCACACGGTTCAGCGCTGTTCACCCGCGGAGAAACCCAGTCGCTGACTACCATCACTTTCGGTACGCCACTTGACGAACTCTTGGTTGAAAGCGCAGCAAAGTCTGACTACAGCAAGTTCATCCTCCATTATAATTTCCCTCCATTCTCAACTGGCGAAGTAAAGCCGATGAGAGGTCCAGGAAGGAGAGAAGTGGGTCATGGAAACCTTGCCCTTCGTTCCCTCAAACAAATGATGCCCGGTAATGATTATGCCTATACTGTGCGTGTTGTTTCTGATATTCTTGAATCAAATGGTTCTTCTTCTATGGCAACTGTTTGTGCTGGTTCTCTGGCTTTGATGGATGCGGGTGTTCCTATTCCAAAACACGTAAGTGGCGTTGCCATGGGATTGATCACCAGGGCTACTGACGGCAAGTATGCAATCCTTACAGACATCCTCGGTGATGAAGATCATCTTGGTGACATGGACTTTAAGGTTACCGGCACCCGCGATGGTATCTGCGGTATCCAGATGGACATCAAAGTTGATGGCTTAAGCATGGAAACCATGATGGCTGCCCTTGAACAAGCAAGACATGGTCGTCTTCATATCCTTGACCAAATGTATGATTGCATGCCTTCTTTCAGGCCTGAGGTTAAACCACATGCCCCAAGAATGCAGAAGTTGTTCATTGACAAAGAATTCATTGGCGCTGTGATCGGACCACAAGGAAAAATCATCCAGGAAATCCAGCGTGAAACTGGTACCACCATCAATATTGAGGAAGTGGGCAACCAAGGCGAAGTAAGCGTATTCAGCCCGGCCAAAGAAGGCCTTGATAGAGCAGTAGCCTGGATTAAGGGTATTGTTGCCATGCCTGAGGTAGGAGATGAGTACGATTCTAAAGTCAAGTCTGTGATGCCTTATGGTGCTTTTGTTGAGTTCATGCCTGGCAAACAAGGGTTGCTTCACATCAGTGAGGTAAGCTGGAAACGCCTTGAAACGCTTGATGGTATCCTCAAAGAAGGGGATATGGTAAGGGTTAAATTGATTGGCGTTGACCAGAAGACAGGTAAATTTAAATTGAGCAGGAAAGTGTTGATCCCCAAACCTGATTTTAATCAGAATGGTGGTGAACAAGCTTCTAACTAATATTAAAACAGCCGGCTTTATAGCCGGCTTTTTTCATGACATCATATATAGAAATACATTTTAACGAGATCAGTCCTGAGACAAGTGATCTATTGGTTGCATTGTTGCCAGACCTGGGTTTTTCAGGCATGGAAGAAACAGCTACAGGTTTGAAAGCCTATGCCACAACAGGCCAGGTAGATCTATCTGCCGTGGATGAACACTGTGCTGAGATGGGCATATCTTACACCAAAGAGGAATTAAAAGAAGAGAACTGGAATTCCAGTTGGGAGTCCAATTTTGATCCTGTTATCCTTCCTGGCAAAATTCATGTCAGGGCTCATTTTCATCCTCCTTTAGCAGGGTTTGAACATGAAATCCTCATCACGCCGAAAATGAGTTTTGGCACAGGCCATCACGCCACCACCCGAATGATGATGCTTGGCATGCTTGAACTGGATTTCATGGGAAAAGAAGTCCTTGATTTCGGAACTGGAACTGGGATTCTGGCCATTCTTGCAGAAAGACTGGGTGCCTCTTCAGTCGAAGCCATCGACAATGATCACTGGAGCATTTCCAATGTGAATGAAAACATTCAGTTGAATGCTGCCAGCAATATCAATGTTGCTCTTGCAGAGAACCTGGATGAAGTTCGCCCTTGCGACTTGCTCCTGGCCAACATCAACAAACATGTGCTGCTGGAACATGCTGCATCCATGGCACAACTGCTGAGGACTGATGGGTTTTTACTGATCAGTGGATTATTGGCAGATGATCAGGCGGATATTGAAGCAGTATTTACACCATTGTTTGGCAAACCGATCAACCTTTTCACAGACAATGGATGGATTGCCTTGGCCTTCAAAAAGGAGTTTTAACACCTCCGTAAGGGCCGTTTATTAATTTTTCATTAATTTTGTGTTTCCTAATAGCCAAAAAACATTTAATGAACGAAATTTTATTGATCATATTGGCATACATGATTGGGTCTATCCCAACTTCGGTCATCATCAGCAAAACCCAATTCAATATTGATATCAGGGATTATGGCAGTGGTAATGCCGGTGCAACCAACACTTTCAGGGTTCTCGGTTCAAAATGGGGTAGCATTGTTATGATCCTGGACATGCTCAAAGGATTGGTTGCCGTTAAGCTTGCATTGCTTTTGCCTTATTATATTACCAATGATTTTGAAAGAACCAATTTTCAAATTGGACTCGGTCTTGCAGCAGTCATTGGACATATATTTCCCATATGGGCAGAATTCAGAGGAGGCAAAGGTGTTGCCACCCTTTTTGGACTGATCATTGCCATTTCACCCCTAACAGCCCTGAGCTGTGTTGTGATATTCCTGGTCGTCCTTTACCTAACCCGTTTTGTATCCCTGAGTTCAATATTGGCCAGCATGGCTTTCCCGGTATTTATCTTGATCATTTTCAATGTGGACAACATTGCCTACAGGATTTTTGCCATTGCTGTTGCCCTGCTCGTTATCCTTACACACCAGAAAAACATCAGCAGACTCCTTTCAGGCAGCGAAAGCAAAGTGCCTATTTTCAAAAATCGTGATAAGAGAAAGGCAAGGCGAAACAGCCACGACTTTTAATATTTTCTCTACTTTCTGCATAGCATTTAAAATCTTGTTAAAGGAATTTTAAATATGTGGAAAAAATGTTAATTTTGTCAACCCAAACCAAAACTTCCAACAAATGCTCATTAACATTTTTGACAGGCTTCAGCTTTGTGAGGAAAAGAACGTTCTTGTTCAAGGAATTCCTTCCACATTGGAAAAGTTTTTTACCAAACTATCCTTTGCCAAAAACGTAACGCCACTCCTGAAAAGTAGAAAGATTGATTTTGCTTTGGTTTTTGCATTGAATTACAACCAACTCTCCCTTATCCTCAAAGATGTTATTCCTGCCTTGCGTTCAAAAGGGAAACTTTGGATTGCATATCCTAAGCCAACTTCTAAAATTGTCAGTGATCTTAACAGGGATTGCAACTGGGAGTGTCTTCATGCAACTGGTTTTACTAAAATTGATGAAGTAGTGATTGATCATGTTTGGACAGCCCTGAGGTTTTGCACTGAATCTGTCAATGCCGCTTGTGATAGTGTTGATATTTCTTTTCTCGATATAGATGCAACCGTTAAAGATGTGATGATTAAATCATCGCGTAAAATTTCTGCCGTTTCCTCTATGTAATCTGTTTTCAAGATGGCCTGAAAAATCATTTATCCTTTCAGTCTGCCATCCATGTTAAAATACAAACAGTTACCATTCCATCGTTTTTAAATCCTTGATTTATGCTACATTTGGGCACGTAAAGCATAATACAATGGGTATAGGTTGGTTGATATTTATCGTTGCAACAGCAGGATTTCACGCAGGACTTTATGGAATGTTTAAAAAAGCCGGAATCGATGGCTGGAAAGCATTGGTCCCTTTTTACAATACATGGCTGATGGTGAAAAAAATGGAGTTGAAAACCCAATGGTTTTTCTTTCAACTCATTCCCATTGCCGGGCAATTTGTGACCATCTGGCTTTGCATCAAATTTGTTGAGCATTTCGGCCGGTTTTCAGTGTTACACCACGTTGCAACAGTTTTCATTCCCTTTGTTTACTTCCCTTACCTGGGATTCTCTAAAAATGAGCGGTATGCAGGGACCCCAGTTGTGAAAAATTATCGAAAATCGGCAACAAGGGAATGGATTGATGCTGCCGTTTTTGCGATTGTTGCTGCAACCATCATCCGCACCTTTGTTTTTGAGGCCTATGTCATCCCCACTGGCTCAATGGAAAAGACCTTGCTTGTCAATGACTTTTTATTTGTTAGCAAAACCAGCTATGGGCCAAGAATACCCAATACACCCATTGCCTTTCCTTTTGTACACCATACCCTTCCAATAGGGACTTCAAAATCATACCTTGAGTGGATCACGCTTCCCTACAACCGCTTTTTTGCAAAGCCCATTGAAAGGAACGATGTAGTTGTGTTCAACTATCCTGTAGGAGATACGGTCATCCGTGAATTCCAGTCAGAAATCAATTATTATGACTACCTCCGCGCCTACGAATCAAGGGGTGGTACAAGGGATATGTTGTTTGCCGAACGCGATGACATCATTGCAAGACCAGTTGACAAAAGGGAAAATTTCATCAAGCGTTGCGTTGCTATTGCGGGAGATACCCTCTTCATCAGCAATGGCACCTTGTATGTTTCTAATACTGTCAATCCTATACCACCAGCTTCTGAAATGCCTTACTATGTTACCCTGAATGGCAATGGATTTTTCTCTGATGAGTTCATTAAAAATGAATTGAACATTGATCCACAAGACCCTGAACAGCGTGATCTCTTGCAAATGCAGGACAAGCCCAATACTTACCGCTTGACACTCACACCCGCCCAATTGAAACAGGTTGAATCTTTTTCGTTTGTGGTAAAAGACTCCATCATGCCAGACCTTAATTCCAGTGGTTTTGGCAATACTTTCCCGTACGATACAGCACAATTCAAGTGGAGTGAAGACAATTTTGGACCATTGTGGGTTCCCCAAAAAGGAAAATCAGTTGAGCTCAACCAAAGGAATATTGCCCTCTACAAAAGGGTGATTGCTGTGTATGAAAACAATGAATGGGAAGAGCGGGATGGAAAGGTGTTGATCAATGGAAAACCTTCAACCTCATATACATTCAAAATGAATTATTACTGGATGATGGGAGACAACAGGCACAATTCACAGGATTCAAGGTTCTGGGGTTTTGTGCCTGAAGACCATATTGTGGGCAAGGCGTCTATGATATGGTTCAGTTGGCAGAATGGCCCAAGATGGAACAGGATTTTCAAGTCCATCAAATAAACGCCTATAGCCAAATCTATGGACACCAGAAATATCAACATCAGTTTTAAGGTACACGCCAATGCATCAGCATTGAGCGATGCAGACAATGACCTGGTGCAACGGGCGAGGGAGGTGGTTGCTACAGCTTATGCGCCCTATTCAGGCTTCAGGGTTGGTGCCGTTGCGCGCATGCCGGATGATAAGCTGGTGATGGGTACCAACCAGGAAAATGCTTCTTATCCGATTGGTATCTGTGCAGAGAGGGTCCTGCTTGCTGCAGTCTCTTCGATTTCTCCAGGTCTTCCCATTGAAACCATGGCCATTACTTACCAGAGTGATGCAGTGGATACTTCAGAACCCATAGCGCCCTGTGGCATGTGCAGGCAGGCCCTGGTTGAATTTGAATCAAGGTTCAATGCACCCATGCGGTTGTTGCTGACAGGATCAGCAGGGGAGGTATTTGAATTTGAAACCCCCTCAGACCTCTTACCCATGGCATTCAAGCATTATCATTTGGGCAAATAAGCCCTATTGCTTGCTTATCTCTCCTGTGATAAAGCGTATGGCTGTTGCCGCAATTTGGGCCCTGTATTGAGCATTTATATAACGATCCTGTGCTTCAATCAAGCTCAGCTGTGCCTGCCTCAATTCAATTGAATTGCTTTGAAGTTTTTTGAAGCGTTCTGTAGAAATGAAATTATTCTCTTCAGCCAGTTTTACATTGCTCTCTTCAACCATGGATACGGAAACAGCATTTTGGTATTCCTGAAACGCAATCAGCAAATCACGCTGCAACAATGCACGCAGCTGCTCAGTTTGCAACTCCTGCCTTTTCTGTTGAATGCTGTTGACTTTCAGTTGGGTTTTGTTGATATTGCCATTGAATATAGGAATACCTATGCCCAGTCCGATGTTTGGTCCAAAGGTTTGATTGGTAAGAAAGAAACCCGCAGTTGATTTTGACCTGTTCAAAACAGTGTTTGAATTCAGGCTTACTGAAGGCATCCTTTGTGAACTGATGATCTTTTTTTCAATCATCAGGTTAAGTTTTTCCTGTTGAGCCAACAGCAATTGTGGGTTTTGCTGGTCAATTTTTGAAACAAGGGTATTGTATTCAATCGAGGGGATACTGAACTGCTCTTCTTTTGGGTTGAATGCTGCACCAGCATCCTTCTTGAGCAAGGCATTCATGGAAGCCTTGGTATTGGCCACCTGTTTGAAGATGTTTTGAAGATTGACTTCCTGTGCATTCAGGTCAATTTTTGCCTGCAGCATGTCTGTTTTGGCACCGTTTCCTACATTGAACCTTGTTTCTGCAATTTTCAATCTTTCCTTGGACAAATCAATGATGGCTTTGGTGGCGATCACCTGTTTATTCAACCGGATCAGGTTGTAGTAAATGTTCAGCACATCAAAAATGACCTGATCAATTTGTTGTGTTACTGCTATGGTACCCATTTTTTCCATGGCATCAAATCTCTCTAAGGTAGACCTTACCCTCATGCCATTGTAAATTCTCCAGCTGATGGCAAGATTGGCATTGATGTTGCTGTTGGATACATTGTTTCTTACGATGCTGTTACCATTGGCCAATTTCTGGTTGATATTGGAATTCCCTTCAGTATTGAAGATATTGCCTGCAATTGTTGGAAGACCGCCAGCATTTCCCACGTTGTTATTGGCCTTTGCAATATCCAGATCGGTCGAAGCAATCTGTATATCTAGGTTTTGTTTCAGCGCCATGTCAATGGCTTCCTTTGCGGTAAAACTGCTGTCTTGGGATGATACTGCATTGGCAAACAGAAGGCTCAACAACACTGCTTTAATTCTCATGGGTAGCTCTTTTTTTCCTTGAAATATAACTGTACAGCGCTGGCACTACAAACAAGGTGAGTACCAATGCAAACATCAGGCCACCGATAATGACAATACCCAACGGTATCCTGCTTTTTCCTGCAGATCCCAACGCCAGAGCAATGGGCAATGCGCCAAGGGCTGTGGCAAGGGTTGTCATCAGGATCGGTCTCAATCGTGCCACAGATGCGTCCAACACAGCATCGATCTTGTTCATTCCTTTTTCCCTTTGCTGGTTCGCAAACTCAACAATAAGAATACCGTTTTTGGTAACCAAACCAATCAACATGATGATGCCAATCTGCGAGAAAATATTGAGCGACTGTCCAAAAACAGATAAACTGATTACTGCACCGGCAAGGGCCAGTGGAACGGTAATCATGATAATCAATGGATCAATAAAGCTTTCAAATTGTGCCGCCAAAACCAGGAAAATCAGCACCAGGGCCAGCAAGAAGGCATTTTGGGTATTGGAGGAACTCTCGGCAAAATCCCTTGAAGATCCACTGAGGCTTGTAGTAAACGATTCATCCAACACTTTTTTAGAAATCCGCTCCATCTCTTTGATACCGTCTCCAAGTGTTTTGCCATTGGCCAGGCCTGCAGAAACAATGGCACTCTTCAACCTGTTGTAATGGTAAATGGTTGGGGGAGTGGCCGTTTCAGAAATGGTGACAAGGTTGTCCAATTGGATCAGCTGTCCTGTTTTGCTGCGCAGGTAAAAAGACTTGAGGTCGAGTGGAGCATCCCTGTCTTTTCTGTCTACCTGTCCGATCACTTCATATTGTTTACCGTTCCTGATAAAGTAGCCAAACCTTCTGCCACTGAGCGCAAGTTGAAGGGTATTGGAAATATCAAGAATGGAAATGCCCAATTCTCCTGCCTTAAGCCTGTCAATGGTAACCTGCAATTCAGGTTTGTTGAATTTTAGGTTGACATCATTGCCCTGGAAAACAGGGCTCTTCACAACCTCATCCATGAACAAGGGAACCTTTTCTTTGAGTTTATCAAAATTGAGGTTCTGCAAAACGAACTGCACCGGCAACTGCCCCCTGCTGGCTTGTCCAACAGATATGGTCTGCTCTTGCAAGACGAGTACCCTCACATCGGTATAATCTTTGAACATTTTGTTCATGCTCTGTGCAATCTCATTCTGGCTGCGCTTCCTCTCGCTTGCATCCACAAGACCCATGCTGATGGAAGCGGCATTGGCTCCACCAGCACCTGAGAAATTGGGTGCAAAAGACAACACCACATAGCGCTCAGGCACTGAATCCATGATCTTTTCAGTGATGTCATACACCGCTTGGTCCATGTAGTCAAAGTCCGTTCCTTCAGGTGCAAGAATACTGGTTCTCAGCCTGTTCCTATCTTCCATTGGAGCCAGCTCAGAAGGAAGTTTTGTTCCAACAAAATAAATTGCCCCAACGCATGCCAATACGATGATAAAGGCAATCCACCTTTTGCGCATGAAGGCCGCCAGCCAGCGATGGTATCCTAATTCCATGCCCTTGAAAAAAGGTTCAGATTTGGTGTAAAACCATGAATGCTTATGAACATTTTTCTTGGTCAGGTAGATGTTCAACACGGGCGTCAGTGAAAGGGATACAAAGGCCGAAATCAAAACCGCACCGGCAACAACAATTCCGAATTCCCTGAACAACCGGCCTACAAATCCCTGCAGGAAAATGATAGGAAGAAATACGATGGCCAGCGTAATGGATGTTGAAATAACAGCAAAATAAATCTCTTTCGAGCCTTCTCTTGCGGCCTTCCACTTGTCCATTCCCTGTTCTATCTTCTTGTAGATATTTTCCGTTACCACAATTCCATCATCTACCACCAGACCTGTGGCAAGTACCAAAGACAGGAGTGTCAATACATTGATAGAAAATCCTGCAATATACATGATGAAAAACGCACCGACAAGGGCTACCGGAATATCAATCAAAGGCCGGAAGGCGATGGACCATTCCCTGAAAAAAAAGTAGATGATGAGTACCACGAGTAAAATGGCAATGAACAGGGTTTCCTTCACTTCTGTGATGGCTTTCCTTACAAACTGTGTTTTGTCATACCCAACTTCAAGGATAATGTCTGGGGGCAAATCTTTTTTGATGACATCAATCCGTTTGTACAATTCATCCGCGATGGCCACCTGGTTAGATCCTGGCTGGGCTACCACGCCAAGGTTTACTGAGCGAATATTGTTTTTCCTTGTAGCAGACTCTTCATTTTCAGGCCCAATGATGGCATAGCCGATGTCTTTCAACCGAATGCTCTTGCCTTCTGTTTGTTTGATGATCAGGTCATTGAAATCCTCTTCTGAAGTAAGCTTTCCATAGGCCTTAACGGTCATCTCGGTGGTGTTCCCACGAACCTTTCCACCAGGCAATTCTATGTTTTCGCGGTCGAGGGCAGACTTTACATCCTGGATGGTTAGTTTGTATGCAGAGAGCTTGACCGGGTCAAACCAAATTCTCATGGCAGGCCGTTGTCCAAATACACTTACACCACTTACGCCCGGAATGGTCTGCAACCTTTCTTGCACGATATTTTCTGCCAGGTCAGATAGTTCTATCAGGGTCCTTTTGTTGCTCTGCATTTGCATGAAAACAATCGGATCAGAATCGGAATCTTGTTTGGCCACAGTTGGTGGTGCATCGATGTCTTGAGGAAGCCTTCCTGCTACCTGGGAAACCTTTTCCCTTACGTCATTGGCTGCCCTTTCGAGGTCAACACCCAATTCAAATTCTACCGTAATGCTGCTACTGCCTTGCGAACTTGATGAGGTAATGTTCTTCACACCCTCAACACCATTCACGGCTTTTTCAATGGGTTCGGTAACCTGTTGTTCGATGATTTCTGCATTGGCTCCTGTATAGCTGGTCCTTACATTGACAACTGGAGGATCAATGGCAGGGTATTCCCTGACCCCCAAAAAACTATAGCCAATGGCACCAAAAATGATGATTACAATGCTGCATACAACTGCAAAAACCGGTCTTTTTATGCTTAATTCAGAAAGATTCATTGGGCCAGTATTGGG
>CANEWJ010000084.1 GCA_947442625.1 Chitinophagaceae bacterium | reverse complement strand
TTTTCGGATGGTATGGTATTCCATTTGTTCGGCAGGCAATTGAAACCTTGCCAATGCTGCTATCTGTTCAATAGAAAGATCTTCCTTGATCCACTGTTCTGCCTGGTCTTCGGGAAGGATGACAGGCATTCTCTTCTTTTTATTGTGGATTTTTTCCATCAGCGGATTGGCCGCAGTTGTCAGGATGGAAAAACTGTCGACCACCTCGCCAGACTCCTGGTCAACCCAGGGATTGTAAATGCCCGCCATGAAAAAATACTCCAGGCCTTTGACTGAAACATAATAAGGATACGCGGTATCCTTCCCGCCAAGTGGTGTAAAATGCCTCCATTCATAGAATCCTGATGAAAGCACAAGGCATCTTCGCTTCAGCGCAGCTTCCTTGTAAGTAGGCTTGTTCAAGACCTCTTCCCCGATGGCATTGAGGGTATTGTGCGGAATATCCTTTCTGCCTGTTTTGGTGTTTAATCCTCCCTTCCTGAAATGAAGTAAAGATTCAACAGACCGAATATAAGAGGGGATAAACTCCCAATGCATCATCACCGGTACAAAATCAGTACCCCCTTCAATCGGTTTGAGCACAGGCCAAAAAGGATAGTCAAACCCACTGGCATAGGGCTGATCAAGGTTCAATTGTAGGTCCTTGATTTTTTTTGACTTCTTTTTTAGCTTGATATGTTCTGCCCGATTTACATCGATGCCGTTATGAAAACACATGCCTGCAAATTATGAAATGGTCGGGCCCAAGGCAAAATATTCTCAAAATCGCCCCATAAACCTTATTTTTGTTGCTCTCAAAAGACAATAATGGAATACAATACCAATCGAAGTCACCTTGTGATGAGGGAGTATGGTAGGCATGTGCAGCAGATGGTGGGGCATATCCTTTCAATCGAAGACAAGGAAAGAAGACTAAGAAATGCGCAGGCAGTCATAGAATTGATGGGCTTCATCAATCCACAACTCAAGAATATCGAAGATTACAGACACAAGCTCTGGGACCATCTTTTTTTAATTTCTGATTTCAAATTGGAATTGGAAAGCCCTTATCCGATTCCTACACGGGAATCGCTGATGGCAAAGCCTGCACCATTGCCTTACCCCAAGAGGCATCCGAAATACTATCACCTTGGAAAACACCTTGAACTGGTGATTGCCAAGGCCATGGCTGAAGAAAACGAGGAAAAACGTTCTGGCTTTTCTCATATCATTGCCTATTACATGAAGCTTGCCTACAATACCTGGCACAAGGAACTCATCCCTGATGAAAGCATCAGGAGCGAACTGAACTCCATCACAAAAGGACAGCTTGAATTTACCAGCACACCGTTTGTGCGGGCTTACAGGGAGCAAGATGACCGATTCCAAAAACGTGGAAAAAGCGGCGGGTTCCAACAACGCAATCGTCCGAATGGTGGGGGAAATGCTGTTGGCGCTGGGAAAAACAGACCTCCCCAGAAATTCGGGAAAAAGCGTTTCAAGTAAGGGACCAAAGTTGTATTGACTTGTATAAAAGTCATTGAAGATCCAGACACCATGCATGAAACAGAAAAACACAAGATCATCATCCTGACTGCACCATCGGGCGCAGGCAAAACAAGCATCAAGTCAAAACTGCTTGCTGTCATGGCCGACCAGCTCTCTTTCAGCGTGTCTGCCACCACCAGAAAAATCCGTGGCGGTGAAACAGATGGGGTTGATTACATCTTCATCTCAGAAGAACAATTCAAGGAAAAAATTGACAAGGACCAGTTTGTTGAATGGCAAATGGTATACCCTGGAATGTACTATGGCACTACCGTTGATGAAATGAAAAGAATCTGGAGTGAAGGCAAAACACCTTTACTGGATATTGATGTAAAAGGTGCCTTGAATGTTAAAAAAATATTTGGCGAACAGGTGCTAACAATCTTCATCGAGCCGCCATCCATCGAGATCCTGCAAGAAAGACTGATGAGGAGGGGAACTGAATCTGATGAGCACATCCACACAAGGATAAGCAAGGCTAAAGAAGAAATGGAATACAGGAACAGCTTTGATACGGTAATCATGAACGATGATCTTGAAAAGGCAACAAATGAGGTGAAGGAAATAATCGCCAAATTTCTTGGCTAACAATGAAGGAATGTGCATTCCTAAATAAACACTATGGGTACGCTATTATTGTCTGGCATCTTGATCGCTTTCTTGCTGGCAGGTTTTTTTGCCGGAGTAGAAGTTGGATTTGTGTCGCTGAACAGGTTATCGATAGAATTGCGCAAAAAACAGCGCTCCAAAAGCGCTCATACCCTTTCCGCCTACCTGGATGAGCCTGCCAAATTCATCAGTGCCATGATTGTGGGCATCATCATCTCCCTTGTCATCTATGGTCTTTTGGTGGATGAATTCCTTACCCCACTTTGGAAAACAACAGAGAGCTACCTCTCGCAAGATTTTGTGCCCTATTTTCTGTACATCAGGATTCTTTTTGACCTAGTGGTGTCAACAGGGGCCTTCATGATATACTTCTTTTTTTGTCGGGCCATTTTCAGGTCAAAGGCTGACACCTTGATGTTTTTTCTTGCGCCCCTGCTGCGTTTCTTTTACAATATTTTCTACCCCGTCGCCAATTATTTCGTCTCCCTCTCTGAATGGATCCTGAAGAACCTGGTGAATGTTCATATCAGGAAAAACAAGAACAATTTCACAAGGCTGGAGCTGGAAAACTTCATTCAGCAAAGGGATGAAAAGGAATATGAAAGCCAGGAAATGAACAAGGAATTGTTTGAGGCCGCACTGACCTTGCCTTATGTCAAGATTCGCCAATGCATGGTGCCCAGAAAAGAAATCGAAGCCATCAGCGTGCATGAATCCATTGAAAAATTGAAAAACAGGTTCATCGATACCAACCTCAGCAAGTTGGTGGTCTATGAAAAAAACATTGATAATATCATTGGTTATTTGCACCAGATCTCCTTGTTCAAAACCCCGGAGAACATCCGTTCGATCATGCTTCCCATTCCTGCAGTGCCAGAAAGCATGACGGCCACCGACCTGATGAACCAGCTCATCAAGGAGCGGAAGAGCATGGCCTGGGTGGTGGACGAGTTTGGAGGAACTTCGGGCATCATTACCATGGAGGACCTGCTGGAAGAATTGTTTGGCGAAATAAAAGACGAATATGATGTTGAGGAACTGACAGAGCGAGAAGTGGGAGAGAATGAATACGAGTTCTCAGGAAGGCTTGAAATTGAGCCACTCAATGAGAAATACAACCTTGATTTGGAGATGAACCTATCAGAAACTGTTTCCGGATATATTATTCACCACAATGAATCCATCCCAAAACAAAAAGAGAAGATCATAATCGGTAAATTCGAATTTGAAATACTGGAAGTGACAGATACCAGGATCGAGCTCGTTAAAATGAAAAAAGCACTTTAATCAACGTGGGTGATATTCAATTTTTGTCTTCTATCAACACAGCACTGATCGGACACCTTCATCCGCTATTGGTTCACCTTCCTATTGGTATTTTTGCATTTGCTTTTATCATCAGCCTTTTCGGCGCTGAAAAAAGAAAACATTTTGATTCCGCATTGTCTTATGCGTTATTGACTGGTGCCCTGTCAGCACTTCTTGCCTGCATCGCAGGCTATCTGCTCGCAGGATCTGGAGAATATGATGTTGATCTGGTGCAAAAGCACCAATGGACGGGCATTGCGACCTGCACCTTGGGATTCTTGGCCTATTTTATTGCCCAATACAGGCGACTGCTGGTATGGATTACCTGTGCAGTGATGGCCGTTGCAGGGCACCTGGGTGGGACCCTGACCCATGGTGAAGATTATTTTTTTGGTCTTGTTGATGAAGAAACAACCAAGGCAGTGGTGATGATAGATTCGACAGTGAAAACATCCACAGCAGTGCCCAAGGCCGATTCTATTCTTGAAAAAACAGAAGCCCCACGAGAAATGTCTCTTTACCAAGACCAGGTGGTGGGCATTCTTCAAAGCAAATGTTATTCCTGCCATTCAAAAATCAAAAAGAAAGGCGGTCTCAGGCTTGATTCAGAGGATTTCATCAAACAAGGTGGCAAGAATGGCGCCGTGCTGACGGCTGGAGATGCCGATAACAGTAAGCTGTACACTCACCTGCTCTTGCCTTTGGAGGATGAGGACCATATGCCACCCAAGGGCAAAAAACAACCCAGTGCCAGCGAGATTGCCACCATTCATCGTTGGGTCAAGATGGCTAACCCCTTTGCCAAAACCACCATGATAACCACTGCTGTAAAGATCACTGAAACAGTTCCTCAAGCTGTGGAACCTCCGCCCCCACCTGCAGTTGAAAAGACCGCAACGGTTGTCCCAACAAAAACGATCAGCATTGCTGCAGCCAATCCAATCAACATTGAGGCTATCAAAAAATTGAATGTGGTTGTTACCCCTGTACAATCAGGTTCCAACGGGCTTTCACTGAATTTTGTGAACATGAAAAATTTCAAGAGCACAATGTTAGATCAGGCCATTGGTTTGAAAGAACAGGTGGTGCAACTGAAACTCACCAACCAGGCGGTAACCGACCAGGACCTTCAAAACATAAAGCAGTTCAACAACCTGCGCCAGCTTCAACTGGAGAAAACCAAGGTTACAGATGAAGGAATGGATCAACTCAAATCAATGCAGTCACTCGAACAGTTGAACCTCTATGGCACGGCAGTTTCAGACAAGGGATTGGAAAAACTTGCTGCCTGCAAAAACCTCAAGATCCTGTTTTTGTGGAAGACCAATGCAACTGCAGAGGGCATTGCCAAAATCAAACAGGCCTTGCCAAACCTGACCATCGAAGCCGGTGGATTTGCGTTCAAAAAACCTGACACAACAAAAAAATGATTTGATGCTCAAGTATATCATCCCATTGGTTCCCAGCTTGTTCATTCTTGCCCCTGAGCAACATGATGTACCGAAGCTGCCTGCAGACGTAGCGGCTGAATACAGGAAGATCAGTACACCAATGGATTACAACCAGCATGTGAAGCCCATTCTTTCTGACAAATGCTTTGCCTGCCATGGCCCTGACAAGGCGAAACAAAAAGCAGGCCTGCGGCTTGACCAGTCATCAGCTGCCTATGGGTTGCTGCCTGAGAGCCCGGGCAAGGTAGCCATCGCTCCTGGAAAGCTGGTAAAAAGTGAAGTGTTTCACAGGATCATCTCTGCTGATCCCGAATACAAAATGCCCACACCCCAATCGCATCTTGACCTTTCTGCAAAGGAAAAGGCCTACCTGATCAAGTGGATTGAAGAGGGTGCAGTATACCAGCCCCATTGGGCTTTTGTGAAGCCAACCCAAAAACCCATCCCCTCCATTCCTGCATCATTGAATGGTGTGAACCCTATTGATCATTTTGTTTTTTCTACACTGCTGCAGAACAATCTTCAGCCCTCCAAACAGGCTTCAAAGGAATTGCTCCTGCGCAGGGTTAGCATGGACCTTACAGGGCTACCGCCAACACTGGAAGAAATTGATGCCTTTGTACAAGACCCCTCCCCCAATGCCTATGAAAAGCAGGTGGATCGCTTGTTGCAGTCAAAACATTATGGCGAGAGAATGGCAGCCGAATGGTTGGACCTTGCAAGGTTTGCAGATACCCATGGCTATACCGTTGACCGCCTGCGGGACATGTCTCCTTACAGGGATTGGGTCATCAATGCCTTCAACATCAACATGCCCTACAATACGTTCATCCACCAACAGCTTGCTGGAGACCTGATGCCCAACCCAACACGCGACATGATGATTGCCACAGCCTTCAACAGGAACCACCAGCAGAACATGGAGGGTGGAATTGTTGAATTGGAATACCAGACTGAATATGTGATGGACCGTACCAATACCATGGGAGATGCCTTCATGGCCCTTTCTGTGGGATGTGCCCGTTGCCATGACCACAAATATGATCCTATTTCACAGAAGAATTATTACGAGATGTTCAGCTTTTTCAACAATGTGGCTGAAGCAGGACAAATTGCATGGAATGATGATTTGCCAACGCCAACCTTGTTGTTGCCCACTGAGCAGCAGGAGGAAATCATCCATGCAATAAAGGGGAAAATCGTTGAAGCAGAAAAGCAAACAACCTTGCAAAAAGCCAATGCTGTTGAAGGTTTTAACACATGGATCGACAACAATTCCTATCAAGGGCTTGCCAATGAAACCATTCCACAAAAAGGATTGAACGCTCTTTTTGAATTGGATGGCAACCTCGCCAACAAGATGGATACCGCCCAGAAAGGCGCGATGAAGCATGAAGCTGGTGCAGGTGGAGACAAGCCTGAATTCAGTTCCGGACGCGGTGCGCAGGTGGTTGCGCTCAATGGGGATGTTTACCTGGACCTCAGCCCCACTGGTGTTTTCAGCAGTGCAGAACCGTTTACGATTGGCATGTGGGTTTGGATTCCCAAAGACATGAAAGAGGGCGTCATCTTCCACAAAAATGAAGGAGAGCGCTTGTACAATTTCAAGGGTTTTCATGTTTACCTGAAAAACAATCGCCTTGAAATACTGATGGCCCACAGTGCTCCTTCCAATGCCATCATCAAACTATCTGAAACGGAAGTGCCGCGCGAAAAATGGATTCAACTCAGCCTCACCTATGATGGATCTTCAAAGGCATCAGGATTCAATCTTCACCAAAATGGAGAACAGTTGCCCATGACGGTGGTTATCGATAAGCTGTACAAGGATATCCTGTTCAACAGAAAAAAAGAACCGGGCCTTCAAATTGGCGGATGGTGGCGTGGCGTTGGTTTCAAAGGCGGAAGGGTTGACGATGTAGCCGTATACAACAGGTTGCTGACACCTTTTGAATTGGGGATCCTGGCCAATAAAAACAGCTGGAGTCTATTGAAAGGAAAAACAAAAGAGCAGCTGAGTACAACAGAAAAAGAATTGCTAGCCAATTATTATACCATGGCTGTGGCACCCTCGGTACAAACATCTATGGAGGAATTGACACAATTGCGAAAGAGCCTCAATGAAGCTGTGGCAAAAGTCAAACAGATCATGGTGATGGAAGAGATGGCCATACCCAAAAAGACAACCATCCTGAACCGTGGACAATATGACCAGCCTGGTTCGCAGGTATTTCCCAATACACCTTCCGAGGTACTCGCCTTCCCCGCTTCCTATCCGAGGAACCGCTTGGGCCTGGCAAAATGGTTGACCAACGAAAACCATCCCCTCACTTCGAGGGTAGTGGTGAACAGGCTATGGCAGCAATTCTTCGGTATCGGCATTGTAAAAACCAGCGAAGATTTTGGCAACCAGGGTGCGCTTCCCAGTCATCCTGCCCTACTGGACTGGCTTGCAGTAGGGCTGCAGGAATCCGGATGGGACCTGAAAAAAATGGTCAAGCTGATGGTCATGTCTTCTGCCTACAAACAAGATTCTTACGCGTCTCCTGCCCTCAGAGAAATTGATCCTGAGAACAGGTTATTGGCCAGAGGCCCTGCCAACCGGCTTACGGCAGAGATGATGCGGGACAATGTGCTGACAGCCAGCGGCCTGATCAACAAAAAAATTGGAGGACCCAGCATTAGGCCATATCAACCAACCGGATTATGGGAGATCAACAGCTCCACCTATGTGGCTGACAGCACAGATGCCGTGTACAGGAGAAGTCTTTACATCATTGCCAAAAGGACCGTCCCCAACCCAACCATGGCCACTTTTGATGCCTCTGAAAGAAGCGCTTGTTTGTCGAGAAGACAAAAAACCAATACGCCCCTACAATCCCTTGTTTTGCTGAATGACCCTACCTACATCGAAGCATCAAAGGTATTGGGTGAAGCGATGAGCAAGGAAACAAACCAGGACATCGCCATCACAAAAACATACCGAAAACTTACTGGAAGATATCCTGCTGCCAAAGAGCTTGACCTCCTGAAAGCCTTGTACAAAAAGGAATTGGACAAGTTCAGGATGAATCCTGAAAAGACAAAAGGCTGGTTGTCTGCCGGGTTGTACAAACTGAATACCCAACTGGACAAACCACTGGTTGCAGCGAATGCAGTAGTGGCTAGCACGATCATGAATTCTGATGCTACAATAACAAAACGATAAAGCCATGGGCCATCATCACGCAGAAAAAAGACTTGGTGCAGAAGACCTGAAGGGGCTTTATCAGAACATTGACCGCAGAAATTTTTTGAACAAAACCGCCATGGGCATGGGTGCCGTTGCGCTTCAGCAGCTCATCGCTCCACTGAGTACTGTCGGTGCTACGATGGAAGATAGAATCATGTCTGCCTTACCCACCATCGCCCCGAAAGCAAAAAGGGTGGTATTTCTTTTCATGGCGGGCGGACCTTCACAGTTTGAAACATTTGACTACAAGCCCAAACTCCGCGATCTTTTTGGATCCGAACTGCCCGACTCCATCCGCAAGGGCCAAAGGCTGACGGGCATGAGTGCCAACCAATCTTCGCTTCCTGTTGTGCCTTCTTTTTATGATTTCAAGCAACACGGGAAAAGTGGGACCTGGGTAAGTGAGCTTCTGCCTTATACCGCCCAGGTGGTGGACGAACTTTGCCTGATCAGGTCGATGTATACAGAGCAGATCAACCATGACCCGGCAATTACTTTTTTTCAGACAGGACACCAACTGCCTGGCAGGCCTTCCATAGGATCATGGCTGAGTTATGGACTGGGTTCTGAAAACAAGAACCTGCCTGCATTCATCGTATTGATTTCAAAAAATGCCTCCAAAGACCAGCCGCTTTATGCAAGGCTCTGGGGAAATGGTTTTCTTCCCTCTGAACACCAGGGAGTTCAGTTCAGGTCTGGCAAGGACCCTGTGCTCTTCCTGAAGGATCCTGAAGGCTATGACGGGGCTGACAGGAAAGAGATGCTTGGTTATCTTCAACAGTTGAACGAAGTCCAGAATGAGGCCTGGAGTGACCCTGAGGTCAATGCCAGGATTTCCCAATATGAAATGGCCTACAGGATGCAGACCTCAGTGCCTGAAGTGATGGATACCAGTGACGAGAGCAACGAGGTTTTTGAGCTCTACGGGCCAGACAGCCGGGAGAACGGAAGCTATGCCGCCAATTGCATCCTGGCCAGAAAACTCCTGGAGAAAGATGTGCGTTTTGTGCAGCTCTATCACCAGGGATGGGACAACCACGGAAGCCTTCCCCAGGGAATACGCCATCAATGTTCACAGATTGACCAGCCAACAGCAGCACTCATCACTGATCTCAAAAGAAGGGGGATGCTGGAAGACACACTGGTTGTTTGGGGTGGCGAATTTGGGAGAACCGTTTATTCACAAGGCAAGTTGACCAGGGATGGATATGGAAGAGACCATCATCCCAAATGCTTCAGCATGTGGATGGCAGGTGCTGGTGTGAAGGCTGGTTACAGCCATGGAATGACAGACGATTTCAGTTACAACATTGTAAAAGACCCAGTGCATGTGCATGATTTCCAGGCAACCATGCTACACCTCATGGGCATTGACCATGAACAATTGGTCTACAAGTTCCAGGGACGCCGATTCAGGCTGACGGATGTTCATGGCAATGTGATCAAAAGCATCCTCAGCTAAATTACTTGGGGCATTTGATGATCTTTCCTTTGGGTTTCCTGAGTTTTTCGCTGGGGCTGATGGTATAGGCCAGATAGGCTCCTCCATCTTGATAAGAGGTTTTGGTGCCAATCGGAACACGGTGGAATCCAAACAAAACAGGACCCGCTTTTACCGCAGCACCAATCCAGAAACTACCATCCCTGGTAAGAGAAAGCGGCAGATAAATGCCATATTTTTGGGTTTCTCGCCTAGGTGCGATGGTCAGTAAATTTAAATCCTGCGTCTGCATGTATCTTGCTGATAGAGCCTGGATAGGGATGGACAATTCCGCATTGATGTAGATCAGGTCAGTTATTTGCCTGTCTACATTGAATACCAGCCTTGTGGGATGGCTTATTCTGAATTTTCCTTTGGTGGTATTGAATTGTCCAACAGCTGTTTGGATAGAATCATTCAAAACAACAATGTCTGTGATGGTTGAATCAAATTTTCGGGCCAAGGCAATCCCGTTGATATTGGGTTTTACACCTGATGAGTTGGCTGACTCAAGACCATATTTGTATTGTGCATAGCCCAGATCAAGCAGAGACAGTCCAAACTTCCAGGTATAATTGTACTGGCTCCTGTTGCTGAACAGTTCTATGTTTTGTTGATCCTTGATGATCCATTCCATGCCCAGATCAAGCGAAGCGCCACCTTCGGATTTGGTGAGCAATTGACCCAGATTGGATAAGAAACCGCTTGAGGCATTCCAGACGTCCATATTCCTTGAGTATCCATAATTCAGGTCTACAGTAGTCACCTCATACAAAACATAGGGGGGTCGGATGTATTGCTTGAACTGTCCGTTGCTGACCGAAGCATGAATGCCCGCAAGGCCCATATTGGCTTTGATGGTAGCCCCTGCATTCCAAAGGAAACTTTTTTTATCCAAAAGATTCAAGGCCACGCTGCCATACGCTTCTGCCCAGGTGCTGCTCCTGACAAATGCTTCAAGGGGCTGGTTGCTCATGTTGACTTTCAGAAAAGTATTGGGCTCAAGGATGGTATCAATGAAATTATAGGTTGATGAACTGCCCAAAGAAGCGGAGCGGACGTTCATGCCAAAAGAAACAGCCGACCGGTTGGATGTTCTGATACGGGCATTCAAAAGGTTCATGTTAAAATGGGTGTTCAACCTTCTTTTGTACTCCCCATTCTGGATCCAAGCTGCTAATTGGGGATCCTTCCCTGTAGGATCGTATTTTTCGATATAGAAAAAATTGGTGCTGTTTTTGAGCTGAAGTCCTAAAAGGGTGATGTCCCAGGGCAATGGAGAGGATGGTGCGGATGCAGGATTGTTCATTACACCCAGGCTACCGGCATAATTGGAGCCATGCAACGCCTGGTATTGCTGACCATACAAAGGCTTGAGGCAAAAGGCCAAAACCACCAGTATTGCGGCAAGTTTATGGGTAAATTTCATTAAGAAAGGGATTGAAAATCAATTAAATCGCCAAATTATTCTTCAAATTAAAACTAAAATGAAAATAAGCTTTGTTAAAAAAATATATTGAGTAATTTTGCTGCCCCTGC
>CANEWJ010000083.1 GCA_947442625.1 Chitinophagaceae bacterium | reverse complement strand
CAAGATCCAAGGTCTCGATCATTGTCTTGAAAATAGCTGTCAGTTTAGGTGCTGCAATATTGGCTGCATCCAGCACTTCCTGGTGGGTGATGGTGTTCTCCTCTTCCCGGATGCCGAGATCAGTAATGACGCTCATGGCAAATACCGTCATGCCACAATGGATGGCAGCAATCACCTCCTGTAAGGTGCTCATCCCCACAGCATCTGCACCCATCAGGTGAATCATCCTGTACTCTGCCCTGGTTTCAAAAGTTGGACCTGTAACACCGTAATAAATGCCTTCCCTCAAGGTATGCCCAAGTGTTGAGGCAACCTCATGCGCCTTTCTGACCAATGCCTTTGAATAAGGCTCACTCATGTCTGGGAAACGAGGGCCCAGTGCAGCGATATTTTTACCCAACAAAGGATTGACAATGGAAAAACTGATATGGTCTTTGATGATCATGAGGTCACCAACGCTGAATCCCGGATTGACGCCACCTGCCGCATTGGAAACAAAAAGAAACTGTGCACCCAATGCCTGCATCACCCTCACCGGGAAAACCACCTCTTGGGCTGTGTACCCCTCGTAATAATGGAACCTTCCTGCCATTACCACAACCGCCTTCTCTCCCACCTTGCCCAGGATCAGTTTTCCACTGTGCCCCTCAACGGTTGAAACCGGGAAATGGGGAATTTCAGTATAGGAAATCTCAGTACTTCCTTCGACATGCTCAATGAATCCGCCCAATCCACTTCCTAGAATGACCCCCACCTCAACAGGATTGGCATGCTTATTCTTGATAAAGCCAACCGCCTCGTTTATCTTACTGATTTCATCCATGATAGCCAATTTGCACAAAGATAATGCCTTTAGCCTTTTGCAAGGAATCTGTCAGGACCGATGGTTTGTATCTCCTGAAGCTGAAAGGGAGGGCATCAATCAATAGTCAGAATAGGGCCTGGCGCGCAGAAACAGTGTTACATTTTTGCTCACGGTCTTTTCATATTCCTTTTTGGCGGAAAGCGTTTTCCACTGGGCATCGTCTTTGAACGACTGCCAATGGGCATCACGGTCAGCCTTGCTTTCAAAGCTGGTCATGTACATCAGGTTGGGCATGGTGGGTCCACTGATGACCTCTGCATAAAAAACAGGGTTGAAATTCAACCTTGAAAAAATATCGATTTCGCCTCCTTCATTGAACATTTCCACTTTCTTCCAATACTTCTTTTCAGAAGCGCCTTCATAGCTCCTGAGTTCATAGACCTTGTCGGCAACATCACCCTTTAGTTTAGGCAACATCAAACCAGGAGCAAGCCTGAAGCCTTCCAAAATATAGGAAACAATTCTGCTGTATGCAGGAGACTCACTGGTGGCATCGAGATAGGCAGCACCTTTTTCAGCCACTTCCTTGTCATTGAACATGGCTTTATTGATGGTCGGTATCTCACCAAGTTTCCTGTAGGGAACCAATACATAAAGCTTTTTGACAGCAGCGGTATCATTGGCAATACCCGTGAAAACGCCAACATGCTGAATGCCTTTTCTGTGCAAGTAAGGCAGATAGGCATCTGACAGGAATTGGTCAATCACGGCCTGCTGTTCAGCTGTCTTGAATTCATAAACTTTCAACTCAAAGAAGTTCTTGGACTTGGACGCAGTTGAGGTTTGTGCGCTGACCAAGGCGGAAGTACCAAGAAGCAAAAGCAAGAAGATTTTTTTCATAATAAAATAGATATGAACAAATATATCCAATTAATAACTTTGTAGGAATGCCAGTCAAAGATTATTATGCCACCCTGCGCATCCCTCAGGGGGCTGATGCCTCAAGCATCAAAAAGGCTTTCCGGACACTTGCCATGGAATATCATCCAGACAAACGGGGAGAAAATGCAGAAAATGATCATTACTTCAGGGAAATAAAGGAAGCCTATGGCGTTTTGTCCGACCCCCAACTGCGTGAGGAATACCACTATCAACGCTGGCTGGAAAAATCGATGGGGCATCAGTTGGATACCTTTGTTCAACCTGCACAAATCCTTCAACTTTTCATCAAGGCTGAGCAATACATTTCAACAACAGATGGTTTCAAAATTGACAAGCCGATGCTTTTCAACCATGTATTCAAACTTTTCAGCCATGCCAGGCTCGAGGCCATCCTCAGCGAAAACAACCCCGCTATGGAGGCCACCACGGTGCAAATGGCCATGCGGATGTCTGCCCGCCTGAACCTTGAAGGTTGTTTGTTCATGGCAGATCATCTCAAAAAAATGCTGAAAAAACATCCCCATGAAGCAAAAGATTGGGAAAAATTGCTCAGAAAAAAGAACAAAGAACAACGCATAGAACAGCTAAAAGTTCCACTGGTATTGGCCTTGACCTTGCTGATCTGTTTCCTCATCTTCCTGCTGGGCAAATAATTCTCAGCGCATTTATCCCCTGCTGATTGTTGTATCTTTGCACGATGCATTATGTAACAGTTGAGGGCCTTGGCAAATCTTACGGAATCAAACCGCTTTTCAGCAATATATCCTTTCACATCAATGAAGGAGATAAAATAGCCCTGATTGCCAGGAATGGATCAGGAAAATCAACCCTGCTCCGCATCCTGTCTGGCACCGAAACAGCAGAGGAAGGAAAGGTTTGGATCAACAAGGATGTCAACACGGTGCTGTTTGAGCAAGATCCTCAGTTCAGTGAAAGCTCCAGCATCCTTGACAATATATTTGCCCACAACCATCCTGTGATCAATGCCATCAAAAAATATGAGGCGGCAGAAGACTCCAATGATCCAGACAAGATTTCAGAAGCCCTTATTGCAATGGACGACCATGATGCCTGGGATTTTGATTCGAAGGTTAAACAGATTTTAAGCAAACTCAACATCCACCACCTCGACCAAAAAGTGGGAAGCCTGAGCGGCGGACAAAGAAAAAGGGTTGCCTTGGCCAGAACACTCATCGACATTGGCTTCAACAACAACCATTGCTTGCTGATCATGGATGAACCGACCAATCACCTGGATGTGGAAATGGTTGAGTGGCTGGAACATTATTTGGACAAAGAAAACATCACCTTGTTGCTGGTTACCCACGACAGGTATTTCCTTGACATGGTTTGCACTGAAATATGGGAGCTGGACAACAGCAAGATCTATGTCTACAAAGGCGATTACCAGAACTATGTAGAGAAAAAAGCCGCGAGGATTGAGAGTGAAATGGCAACCATAGACAAAGCCAAAAACACGTTCAGGAAAGAACTGGAGTGGATGCGCAAACAGCCCAGGGCGCGAACCACCAAATCCAAAAGCAGGCAGGATAATTTCTATGAAATCGAAAAGGTTGCCAAGCGAAAAATAGAAGACAAGCAACTCGATCTGCAGATGAAGATGAGCAGGCTCGGAGGCAAGATTGCCGAACTGAAAAAAGTGTACAAGAAGTTTGGAGACAAGATCATCCTGAATGGGCTTGACTATACCTTTAAAAAAGGCGAAAGGGTTGGTATCATTGGAAGAAATGGTGCTGGCAAAACGACTTTCATCAACATGTTGCAGGGTCTTGAGGAGCCGGATAGCGGCAAGATCAATATTGGAGACACCATTGTTTTTGGAAACTTTTCACAAAAAGGCCTTGAGATCAAGCAAGATTCCAGGGTCATTGAATTTGTAAAAAACATTGCAGAAAATTTCCCCCTTGCCAATGGTGGTTCATTGAGTGCAGCCCAATTCCTGGAACTGTTTCTTTTTACCCCAGACCAGCAATATGGCTATGTAAGCAAGTTGAGCGGTGGAGAAAAAAGAAGGCTTCATTTGCTGAGCATTCTTTTCAAGAACCCGAACTTCCTCATCCTGGATGAGCCCACCAATGACCTTGATCTTCCAACACTGTCTGTACTGGAGAACTTCTTGCTCGATTTCCCTGGATGCCTGATCATCATCAGCCATGACCGTTATTTTATGGACCGCATCGTTGACCATCTTTTTGTTTTTGAGGGAGAAGGCGTGATCAGGGATTTCCCTGGCAACTACGGAGAGTACCGTTTGGAGGTGGCTGAAAAGTCTGCTGACCCTGAAAAAGTGAAGGCACAAATCATGGTCAACCGTGAGCCAGAGAAAGAAATAAAGCCAGAAAAAAAGAAACCCAGTTTCAATGAAAAAAGGGAGTTCGAATTGCTTGAAAAAGAAATCAAGCAACTGGCGGATGAAAAGAAAACCATCTCTGAAAAACTCTCTGATGGTTCACTCCCCTACGCAGAAATCGAAAAATTATCCAATAGGTTCAGTGAGATAACCAAGCTGATGGATGACAAAGAATTGCGTTGGTTGGAGTTGAGTGAGATTTGCTAATCGCCTTTATAGGCGGCCCTTTCCAACCTGTCGTTGATGGCCCGGCCGATGCCAGTGTTGGGAAAACGTTGCGCAATGATTACATCAAGATCAGATTGATCCAACAAGCGCATTGCCCTGAAAAGGCCTGCAGCCGCCTCTTCCAGGCTTCCAGATGGCGAGAGCAGGATTTCTTTTTCAACCGCCAAGCCAGCGGATCGCTCAAACAGCAGCAAGCCCATTTTCTTTCCTGCAAATGCATCAATCAATTGCGCAACATCGCCAATCAGCAATGGTTTAGAGGTAGCATAATGGCTCTTCAATTGCCCTGGTGCAGTGGGAGAAGCATGGGCCAAGGAAGTTATTGTGTCAACGCCAGCAATAGCACTGATCTGTTCTGCACTGATGCCGCCGAGGCGGTGAACAACCACTTTTTCCTCCTCAAATCCTACAATGGTAGATTCCAACCCTATGGTACAACTGCCCCCATCAAGGATATAAGAAATCTTTCCTTGCAGCCCTTCAAATACGTGCATGGCAGAAACCGGGCTCACATAACCAGAAGGATTTGCACTTGGAGCTGCTAGTGGAAAATCCAACATTGTCAATAGCTCCAACGCCATGGGGTGAGCTGGAATCCTGATGGCCACCCTTGCACTTCCGGCGGTAACCATGTCTGGCACCAGGGATGATTTGGGCAACAAATAGGTAATCGGGCCAGGAGAGAAAGATTGCATCAGGCGTTTACAGGCATCAGGCATTTCCATCACCAACCGTTCCGCCTGCTCAAGATTGGCCACATGAAGAATCAAGGGATTGAACTGTGGACGATTTTTGGCTTCGTATATCCTGGCGATGGCGGCTGCATTGAGCCCATTGGCAGCAAGACCATAAACGGTTTCCGTGGGAATCGCTACCAACGCTCCCCTTTCGAGAAGCGCTTTTGCCTGATCAAGATCCTTGCCTATGGTTGTATGGTACATAAAAAAATCCCGGCCGAAGCCGGGACAAAGTTAATGCGTATTCAATTCATCATGCTTTTGATTTCTCTTTCTTGCCGGGAAGCAAAGGCTTGATTGTAAAGAAAATCTTCTGATTTTCCTTGTCAAGGTCCGCAACCATCACATCGCCAGCTTTGATGTTCATGTTGAGGATTTCCTCTGCCAGTGGATCTTCCAGGTATTTCTGGATGGCCCTGTGCAAAGGCCTTGCACCAAATTGTTGATCATATCCCTTGTCGGCAATGAATTCTTTGGCCTCAGGACTGAGCTCCATAGAGAATCCCAGGTTGGTAAGGCGCTTCATGACACTCTTCATGAGGATGTCAATGATTTCGAAGATATGCGTCTTCTCAAGAGAATTGAAAATGATTACATCGTCTACCCTGTTGAGGAACTCAGGAGAGAAGGTACGCTTCAAGGCCTTTTCAATAACAGCCTTGTTGGCTTCTTCGGCATTGGCCTGACGGGCACTGGTAGCAAAACCAACACCTTCACCAAAATCCTTGAGCTGGCGTACACCAATATTGGAGGTCATGATGATCAGGGTATTCTTGAAATCCACTTTTCTTCCCAGACCATCTGTCAATTGACCGTCATCCAATACCTGTAACAAAATATTGTAAATGTCTGGATGGGCTTTTTCAATTTCATCCAGCAAGATCACTGAATAGGGCTTCCTTCTTACCCTTTCAGTAAGTTGACCACCTTCTTCATATCCTACATAGCCGGGAGGGGCACCAATCAAACGGCTGACTGTAAACTTCTCCATGTATTCACTCATGTCGATCCTGATCAGGGAATCTTCGGAGTCAAACATTTGCCTGGAAAGGGCCCTTGCTAGCTCTGTTTTTCCCACTCCGGTTGGCCCGAGGAAAATGAAGGTTCCGATAGGCTTCTTTGGATCTTTCAACCCAACACGGTTCCGTTGGATGGCTTTCACCACTTTGCTGATGGCATCATCCTGCCCAACAACCATGCTCTTCATTTCGATGGACATGTTCCTCAGCTTGTCTGTTTCAGCCTGCACCATCCTCTTAACAGGGATGCCCGTCATCATGCTGACCACCTCTGCAATATCATCTTCACCAATTGGGAATCTTTTGTTCTTGGACTCTTCTTCCCAGTTGTTTTTGGCCGCTTCAAGCTCTTCCTGCAAGCGCTTTTCAGTATCGCGCAAACTGGCCGCTTCTTCAAAACGCTGGCTTTTTACAACCCGGTTTTTCTCCAGTTTGATGTCTTCAATCTTTTTTTCAAGTTCAATGATGTCTTCAGGAACGTTGATGTTTTTCAGGTGAACCCTTGCCCCCACTTCATCCAATACATCGATGGCCTTATCAGGCAAAAGACGATCAGTCATGTAACGATCACTCAACTTCACACAGGCATCAAGTGCATCCTGGGAATAATCCACATTGTGGAATTCCTCATACCTTGATTTGATGTTGTTGAGGATTTGAATGGTCTCATCAACGGATGGTGGTTCCACCAATACTTTCTGGAAACGCCTGTCCAAGGCACCATCTTTTTCAATGTGCATGCGGTATTCATCCAATGTGGATGCGCCGATGCATTGCAACTCTCCACGGGAGAGCGCTGGCTTGAATATATTGGAAGCATCCAATGAACCACTGGCTCCACCAGCACCAACGATGGTATGGATCTCGTCAATGAATAGGATGACATCGCGGTTCTTTTCCAGTTCCGTCATGATGGCCTTCATCCTTTCTTCAAACTGACCCCGGTATTTTGTTCCTGCAACAAGGGCAGCCAGATCAAGGGATACAACCCTTTTATCAAACAGAACCCTGGATACTTTTCGTTGTACTATTCTCAATGCAAGTCCTTCAACTATCGCCGTTTTGCCCACACCGGGCTCACCGATGAGGATGGGATTGTTCTTTTTCCTTCTTGACAGGATCTGTGAAACCCGCTCAATTTCAGCCTCGCGGCCTACAATTGGATCGAGAGACCCTGATTCTGCTAGTTTGGTGATATCCCTTCCAAAATTATCCAATACCGGCGTTTTGCTTTTACCCCCTGTTGGTGCGGCTTTGGCTTTTTGCTGGCTCCCTTTTCTCTCTTCATCAAATTCCTCTTCTGGCTCGTCAGAGAATTCGCTTTTGATGTCATTGCTTTTTACCGTTCCAAGCTCATTGCGAAACAGGTCGTAATCCACATCAAATTGATTGAGGATCTGGGTGGCGATGTTTTCTTTGTTCTTTAAGATGGAGAGCAACAAGTGCTCAGTTTCAACCATTGGACTTTTCAAGGCTTTTGCTTCAAGCACCGTAACCCGGATGACTTTTTCAGCCTGACGGGTAAGGGGTAAGCTATTGATGTTCTGGATATTCTTTCCTGTCTTGTCTTTAACGGCCATCTCAACCTCTTTGCGCAATTCATAAAGGTCTACATTCAGGTTTTGAAGCACCTTCAGTGCTGTGTTCTCACCTTCACGGATGACACCCAAGAGCAGGTGTTCTGTGCCAATAAAATCATTTCCCAGGCGCAGTGCTTCTTCCCTGCTGTAGGAGATGATTTCTTTAACCTGTGCTGAAAAATTATTGTCCATAGAAGGGTAGATTTTACGTGTCTTTACAATAATAATGAATAATTCCCACAAACAATTCAGGTATCTTTGCCATTAACAAAACCTAAAAAAGGAAGGAATTCTATGATAAAGGTCAAAATTTATACCAAGGAAATTTTTCATGTCATTTCCATTGAAGAAACGAATCTTACTGCAAATATGGCAGAAGAATTGATGGAACTTGTTGCGAAAAAACAAGAAGATGAAAATAAAAGCCTGGTCATCAACTTCCTCGGTGTTGAATCGGTTGATGACAATATCGCAGTATCGCTTCAACAGCTGCATGAAAATACGTATGCCCACAAGATGTCGCTGGTCATTTGCGGCCTCTCCAGTGCGGTCAAAAACAAGTTCCAGGAGCATGATTTATTAGACATCATTAACATCACCCCTACAGAATCTGAAGCCTGGGATATTGTGCAGATGGAAGAGATTGAACGGGAACTGGACCTGGGAATCGACTAAAAACATTGACCTATGCTGGCCGTCACCATCCTTGGAAACAATTCAGCCCTGTCCATGCATGACAGGCACCAAACCGCGCAAGTGGTGACCGCCAATGACCAATTGTTTCTGGTGGACTGTGGCGAGTCTACCCAATTACAAATGCAACGCTATAAGATCAGGAAGAGCAAGATCAACCATATTTTCATCTCCCACCTGCATGGAGACCATTATTACGGATTGCCTGGGCTCTTGAATACGTATAGCCTCAACAACAGAACGGAGCCACTGCACCTTTATGCAATACCTGCGCTGAAAGAAGTATTGGACTTGATGCTCAAGGTTTCCGGTTCCAGTTATGGATTTGAATTCATATTCCATCCCATTATCGAATCGGGCGTTTTGCTGGATTTGCCGGGAATTAGCGTGGCTTGTTTTCCTGTTGCCCACCGCATAGCCTGTTGGGGCTTTCTGTTCACCGTCAAGGAAAAACCCGAGAGGCTTAAAGATGGTGAATGCAGAAGACCTGCAACACCAGCCCTCAGGTATGCCTATTGTGCCGATACCAGGTACGATGAATCCATCCTTGAGCATGTCAGTGGGTGCAACCTGATGTACCATGAAACAACTTATTTGGATGACCAGGCAAAAAAAGCCGGCGCCAGGTTCCACTCTACCAGCACCCAGGCAGCCACCATTGCCCTGAAAGCCAATGCAGGAAGGCTTTTGCTGGGGCATTTTAGCAGCAAATACCCAGATCTTTCCCCCTTTGAAACAGAGGCCCGCCAGACCTTCCCGGCATCAGAAATTTCAAGAGAAGGTGTAACCTATCTGGTCAAACAACAGGAATGATGGAAAGTACAATTCACGAAGACAAACAATTTGAGAAGCAATCCTATGCAGATGCTCCCTACCCCGTTGCTGAGCATGAAGAGTGCCAATTTGAAGCCTGTGATTTTTCCAATACAGACCTTTCCGGATCCAGCTTTTCAGATTGCATTATTGATGGCTGCCAATTCAGCATGAATGGACCAACAGTGCCTTGCATGAACTGGATTTCAGCGAAGCAGACCTTGCCAGCTCAGTTTTTAAAGGTTGTGATCTGCAAAGGAGCATTTTTTCAAGCACCAATCTGGAGAAAGCAGACCTGGGTACCTCTTTTAATTATAGCATAGACCCTGAGCGAAACAGGCTAAAGAAGGCGAAATTCTCGTTGGCTGGGGTGGTTGGATTGCTGGATAAATATGATATTCATATTGATATTTAAATTTTTATTGGATTTCTGCTTTTAAAAAACACAAAAGTATTATCTTTGCGACCCGAATTTGATGTTAGCATCAAACCAAGGATCGGTAGTTCAGTTGGTTAGAATGCCGCCCTGTCACGGCGGAGGTCGCGGGTTCGAGTCCCGTCCGGTCCGCAAAAATAAACTTAACCCATTGATTTTCAATGGGTTTTTTCATGTCTATACCTCCGTTACACTGTGGTTACACACTTTTTATCAAAAAATGGTCAATATTTACCCATTTAATATATATTATTTCTCTAATATATCATCAAAACATTTCAAAAACATAACAACCCAATTGTTCATTACAGATGTGGTAAAGACAACATATATAACATATTTTTGAGGTATTGTATATAAGATAAGTCAACCTAAATGAAAGCAAACGAAGTATCTCTAAATAGTTTCCTATCACAAACTAAAACACAGTTCATTATTCCAGTATATCAAAGGAATTACGATTGGACTGAGGACCAATGTCATCAATTATTCTTAGATATAATTGAAGTTGGTTCAAAACCAGAACAAACCCACTTTATTGGTAGTATCGTTTTCATCCACGATGGTGTTTACACTAGTTCTGATGTAAGACATTTAGTCATAATTGATGGACAACAAAGATTAACCACTTTTTCTATCTTATATCTTGCATTATACAAATTTGCTAATCAGAATGGTTTTAATGAAAAAGCAGCAGAAATATCAGATACATACTTAGTAAATAAATATGTTAAGGATGAATCAAGTAAACTGAAACTCAAACAATCAGATGTAAATGCAAAAGCATTGAGATATCTTATAAATGATAATGAGGTAGAGAATTACAGTGAATTTTCTAAAGTAATCAACAACTATAATTACTTCATTCAACACATAACAACGGACAATTTTGAAACTATCCTTAATGGTTTGAATAGTTTATTATTTGTGGAGATATCATTAGAAAGAGGAAAAGATGACCCACAAAGAATTTTTGAAAGTTTAAACTCAACTGGATTAGAACTCTCTCAAGCAGACTTAATTAGAAACTATATTCTAATGGGATTAGAACCGAAAGAACAATTAAGAGTGTTTGAAAATTATTGGGAACAAATTGAAAACAATGCTAAAGATTACAATAAAGAGGAAAGTAGAGTTTCAGATTTTATAAGAGATTTTTTAACCTATAAATCAAAGAAAATACCTAATAAGAACTCTGTTTACGATGAATTCAAAATTAGATATTCAGAAAGAAATGAAAGATTTTATAATGAAACAATTCAAGAAATTAAAGAGTTTTCCTATCACTACAGTAAACTCTTAAACCCATCTTTGGAAACTGATTCTGAAATAAGTATAGAACTTGCATACATTAACAGATTAGAAATCAATGTCTCTTTCCCTTTTATATTACCAGTATACAACGATTATAAAAAAAATATTATTTCAAAAAATGAATTTATCCATATTTTGAAATTAATCCAATCATTTATATGGAGAAGATTTATTACTGGTTTACCTACCCATGCTTTAAACAAAATTTTCATGACATTATATAGTGATGTTGTAAAAAACAACTATATAAAATCTATTGAGAAATCTTTAGT
>CANEWJ010000082.1 GCA_947442625.1 Chitinophagaceae bacterium | reverse complement strand
GCTCCACTGATGGTATATTTTCTTTCTTTCAAAAGAAAATAAATGAGCTTGAGGTTTTTTACATCATCGGGCCTGAAAAACCGGTCTCCTTTCCTGTTCTTCCTGGGCTTTAAGATGTCAAATTCATTTTCCCAAAAACGGATCAGGGAAATGTTTACCCTGAACATGGTGGCTACTTCACCGATGGGATAGTATTGTTTGCTGTAAAGAATGCTGTCTTCTGGGATATCCAGCATGGCAATATCAGTTACATTCTTGACAGCCTGAGGCCTGCCTTTTTTTGCCTTTTTCAGTGGTGGTGCTGAGACATCATCAGCAACAACCACTTGTTCAGTGGTCTCGGGCGCTTCTACAGAAGGTTCTTCCATCACCTGGGCAGGGGGGGCAATCTTATATGACTTTCTTTTTGACTCGGCAGGTTTACCGGTCAGCTTGATGGGTTCACCGCCAAATAGGTCTAATTGCTGGAGCATTGTGGCGAAATTAGGAACTAATTTTTTTGTGTTGTGGCTGAGTTATGCACAACTGTATCAATCAAATGACTGGTTGCGGGAGGCAGCCAGTTTCAGGATCTGCTGGTACTGCTCAGGGGTTAGGTCATTATAGAAGAAATAAATAGGATCCAATCGCTTCCTCCCTTTGAAAACCTCATAGTGAAGATGGGCGCCCGTTGATTTGCCTGTACTGCCAACATAGCCAATGACTTCACCCCTTTTCACCCTTTGACCTCTTTTGGCCTTTATCCTTGACATGTGGCCATAAAGGGTGCTGTAAGAATAGCCATGCTGGATGACAATATGGTTGCCATAACCATTGCCGACGTTGCCGGCTGTTTGCACTGTACCTTCTGCCGTTGCATAGATAGGCGTACCCTGAGGTGCACTGAAATCAAGTCCTGGATGAAATTTGACAGTTTTGTAAACCGGGTCAATCCTGTATCCAAAACCAGAAGACAGCCTGTTGAGGTCTCGGTTGCTCAAGGGTTGAATCGCAGGGGTGCTGGCCAGGAGTTTTTCTTTGTTTTTGATCATTTTCTCAATTTCCTTATACGATCCTTCCTGGTTGGTAATCCTGTTGTAGATGGTGTTGAGCGTATTGTATATACCCTCTGTCATTTCGCTGTTTTCCATGCCGGCCACAAGCTGCAACTCTTTCTTGGATTCTATCTGTTTTGCCCTTGCACTATCTGGGATGGGGGTGGCTTCAAAAACAGATCGATAAACCTCATTGTCTCTTCTTTCCAGCAATTTTAGCCTGTCATCAATATCCCGGTAGCGGTCTGCATAGATTTTATTGACCTCTTCTGCTCTTTCAAGCTGCACTTTTAGGATTTTTTCCTTTGGGGAATCAACGAACCTGAAGGCAATAGCCACAATGATCAATCCGGTAACGATGGCGGTAGAGATGAAGGCCAATACCCTCAAAAGTGCCACCCTGAGTGGCACAACCTGCTTCTCATAGCGAAGCGTGTGGGTATTATAATAATATTTGATCTTCTTCATCCGCTGACCATCTTTTAAAACATGTATTTTTGCTGGCCTTGCCATTGCAAATATAAACCATTGATCCAAGACGGATCCCTATAAAAGGATTAAGAAATGACATCTGCGGAGATTAGAAACAAGTTTTTGAAGTATTTTGAAGGGAAAGGACACCATATCGTTCCCTCAGCACCCATTGTATTGAAAGATGATCCCACCCTTTTGTTCACCAATGCAGGGATGAACCAGTTCAAGGATTATTTTCTGGGCAACAAGCCTGCACCCTATAAAAGGGCGGTTGATACGCAAAAATGCCTGCGTGTAAGTGGAAAGCACAACGACCTGGAAGAGGTTGGTGTTGATACCTACCACCATACCATGTTTGAAATGTTGGGAAACTGGAGTTTTGGTGATTACTTCAAAAAGGAGGCCATTTCCTGGAGCTGGGAGCTGTTGACTGAAGTATATGGCATTGACAAAGAGCGCCTCTATGCCACTGTTTTTGAAGGTGATGAAAAGGAAAACATCCCCGCCTCAACCATCGCCTTGGGTATTTGGAAGGAACTGTTGCCAGAAGATCATATCGTTTTCGGCAACAAGAAAGATAATTTTTGGGAAATGGGAGACACGGGTCCCTGTGGTCCATGTAGTGAAATTCATGTGGATTGTAGGTCTGAGGAAGAAAGGGCGGCCGTACCTGGTCATCTCTTGGTCAACAAAGACCATCCACAGGTCATTGAGATCTGGAACAATGTATTCATCCAGTACAACCGGTTGAAGGATGGAACACTGCAACCCCTTGCGGCTACCCATGTGGATACAGGAATGGGCCTTGAGCGCCTGGTCCGCGTTTTGCAACGGAAGTCTTCCAATTATGACACTGATATTTTTTCAGGCTCCATACAAACCACTGCAGTAATTTCTGGTAAACAATATACTGCCGGAGACTCAAAACAAGATGTGGCATTCAGGGTTTTGGCAGACCACATACGGGCCATTGCCTTTACCATTGCTGATGGTCAGCTGCCATCAAATACAGGAGCAGGGTACGTGATCAGACGAATACTGCGAAGGGCTGTACGGTATTATTATTCCTACCTGGATGTAAAGGAGCCCATGCTACATCAATTGTTGCCTGGACTGGCTGAGCAGTTCAATGAAGTTTTTCCTGAACTGCAGGCCCAACTGGGATTCATTGCAAAAGTGGTGAAAGAAGAGGAGGAAACATTCCTGCGCACATTGGGAAAGGGATTGAAAAAGATTGATGATATTCTTGAACAGGCAAAACAATCAGGCACCATTGATGGTGCTGCGGCATTTGAATTGTACGATACCTATGGCTTCCCCATCGACCTTACCCGATTGATTGCTTTGGAACAGGATGTCAAGGTGGATGAAGAGGGATTTGAGCGGGAAATGCAGGTTCAGAAAAACCGCAGCCGTGCTGCAACTGCATCAGATGTAGAAGACTGGGTTACTGTTTCCCAGCCGTCGTCCATGGCTGGAAAAGCATTTGTCGGATATGATGCATTGTCCTGCAGTACCCATTTGCTGCGGTATAGAAAGGTAACGGCAAAAGGGCAAACCAATTTTCAGGTAGTGCTGGAGCAGACCCCGTTTTATGCAGAGAGTGGCGGCCAGGTTGGGGATACCGGAACCATTACCATGGGAGACCATGTAATTGAGGTACTCAATACCAAAAAAGAAAATGACCTGATTGTACATACAGTGTCGGCATTGCCTGAAACAGTTGCTCCTGCTGTTTTTGCTGCCGTCAATGCCAATAGGAGAAAAGAAATCACCAACCACCATACCCTTACCCATTTATTGCATGCAGCTTTGCGCAGTGTGTTGGGAACCCATGTGGCGCAAAAAGGATCATTGGTTTCAAGTGATGGCATGCGTTTTGATTTTTCGCATTTTGCAAAAATGACAGACGAGGAATTGGCAGCCGTTACGGCAATGGTCAATGCGAAGATCCGTGAAAACATTCCGGTCATCATTCGGGAGATGGACAAGGAAGAAGCCATGAAACTAGGTGCCATGGCCCTTTTCGGAGAAAAGTATGGTGACAAGGTGAGGGTGGTTACCATTGATCCTTCATACTCGATTGAACTCTGTGGAGGAACACATGTTTCTCAAACAGGAGTGCTGGGTCAATGCATGATCGTATCTGAGTCAGGTGTGGCTGCTGGTGTTCGCCGCATTGAAGCAGTTTGTGGTATTGCAGCAGACGATAAACACTTGGAAGAACAACACCTGCTGAAACAAGTCAGCACATTGCTCAAGAATCCACGTGAGTTGGTGCGTTCTATCGAGCAGCACCTGGAGGAATTATCAGCGATCAAAAAACAGTTGGAGCAGACAGAGAACCGGTTGCTGGGGTATTTGAAGACGGACCTGGTGCAGAAAGCGGAAGTGGTCAATGGCATCAATTTTATCGGCGTCATTACAGAAGCCTCTTCCTCTGATTCCCTGAAAAAATTGTGCAATGATCTGCGGACCACCTACTCTTATACCCTTGTTGTTCTTGCGGCAAATATTGCAGGTAAGCCTGCTGTAGCAGTTGGCCTTTCAGATACCCTGGTAACTGAAAAAGGCCTGGATGCAGTGGTGCTCATCAAGACCCATGTTGCTGGTCATATCAAAGGTGGTGGAGGTGGACAAAAATCCCTGGCTTCAGCAGGAGGGCAGGAAGCAAGTGGTTTGGCTGCTGCCATTGCTGCCATCAAAAATTCGCTGGTTTGATGCAATGGTCCGTTATCTTTATCTCATTCGAAATCAACCAAGACAATGGCGGAAGACCTGGCAATGAAATATGAAGCGGTAATTGGACTTGAAGTCCATGCACAATTGCAAACAAAAAGCAAGTTGTTTGCAGGAGATGCTGCATCTTTTGGCGCAGGTCCCAATACCCACGTAAGCCCTATTACACTTGGCCATCCAGGCACGTTGCCCAGGATGAACCAGACTGCCATTGAGCATGCCATCAGCATGGGCCTGGTCTGTCATTGCACCATTGAGAAAAACAATTATTTCGCAAGGAAAAATTATTTTTATCCTGATCTGCCCAAAGGCTATCAAATTTCACAGCATACCACACCCATTTGCAGTGGGGGCTATGTAAACATCAGTACTTCAACTGGTCGGCGGGATATTCAGCTCACGAGAATCCACATGGAAGAAGATGCGGGCAAAAGCATTCATGATCAGCATGATGGCCTGACATTGCTGGATTACAACAGGGCCGGTGTTCCCCTGATTGAAATTGTTACAGACCCTGTTCTGCACAGTGCTGAAGAGGCTTCTGCCTACCTGTCACAGATCAGAAAGCTGGTCAGGTGGATAGGAATTTGTGATGGAAACATGGAAGAGGGAAGCCTGCGTTGTGATGCCAATATCTCAGTCAGGCCAAGAGGAAGCCAATTGCTGGGCACCAGGGTAGAGGTGAAAAACCTCAACTCAATCAGGCATCTTCGGCATGCGATTGACATCGAGATCAACCGCTTGTCGGCCATGTGTGAAAACGGTGAGACCATTGTGCAGGAAACCCGGAGCTATGATGCAGACAGGGGCATTACTTTTTCTATCAGAACAAAAGAGGATGCAGATGATTACCGCTATTTTCCTGAGCCAGACCTCGCCCCCTTTGCGTTCACGGATGCATTTATCGATGGCATAAGGAATGCGCTTCCTTCCCTTCCCGGTGCAAGGGCTGGTTTATACGTTGAGCAATATGGGCTATCTCAATATGATGCAGAACAGTTGACTGAAGACAAGGACCTGAGTGATCTTTTTGAAAAAATTGCTGCTTCCACTCCCCATAAAAAAAACCTGGCCAATTTTCTGATAGGCCCATTGCGCGCCCATCTAAATCTTATCGATGGTTCCTGGAACGATGTTGCCATCTCTATAGAAAACTGGCATCATTTGCTGAACCTGGTTGCAGATGGCAAACTAGGCTTTTCCGTGGCTGCCCAAAAGCTTTTGCCCATCATGTTCCAAGACAGCAGTTCCAGTCCTTTGACCCTGGCTGCTGCAATGAATTTGCTACAGGATGCAGGAGATGATGAGATAGGGAATTGGGTACAACAGGTATTGGATGCAATGCCAGACAAGGTAGAAGAATACAGGAAAGGAAAAAAAGGATTGATGGGTTTGTTTGTTGGAGAAGTGAAAAAATTATCAAAAGGAAAAGCAGATCCCAAAACTACAACGGAACTCCTCAGTGCACAATTAAATAAAAAACAATAGCATGAAAAAAATCTTGATGGCAATCACAATGCTGGTTTTACTTGCTGCAGCTTCTTGCAAGCGCACAGAAAAAAATGTCAGCTTCAATTTCACAGTCTTGAGCAATACTGAAAATCAGTCTGTTTACCTGGACCTGATTGAGCTGGAGGGAGAGCCCATCACCATGGATACTGCCATTGCTGAAATGGGTAAAGCTGTTTTTGCACTAAAGGGTGGAGCCGTCGATCCTGAGGCTTTGTACAGGGTGAGGTTTGAAAAAACACAGGCTTATTTTCTGGTGATTCCAGACAAGTCATCCATCAATGTTACAGCAGACCTCAAAAGTCCTGATCTTTTCTCGAGCAATTCTGGTGGAAGCAATTCTTTCAAGGCGCTGCTCGCCGGTTTCAATGCACGTCTTCAGGAAATTGATTCCGTGCGCAATGCGATAGTTGCAAAGGGTGAGGCAATGGACAGCAGCAGGGTAGTCCTTGAAACAGGTTTCCGTGAAAAAATCACAGCGGCGGGTTCTTTTCTACTCAATTATGCTGATACTACAGAAACCCCAGCTGTTGCCATTTACGCACTTGGCATGTCAAGAAACCTGGTTTCACCTGATCAGATCAAGCCTGCACTCAATGCTATTGCAAAGCGCTTTCCCAAGTCTACGAAAATAGCAAAACTCGCAGGGGACCTTGATAACCAAACAGCACCCAAGCAATCAGAGGATCTTGTTGGTAAAGAAGCCCCATTGTTTGAAATGCCGGATCTAAATGGTAAAACCATTTCTTTGGCATCATTGCGAGGCAAATATGTCTTGGTTGATTTTTGGGCAAGCTGGTGCAAACCATGCCGCATGGAAAATCCCAACGTTGTGGCCGCTTACCAGCAATTCAAGGATAAAAATTTTACTGTGCTGGGTGTTTCTTTGGACAAGGATAAAGGCGCCTGGGTAAATGCTATCAAAGAGGATGGATTGACCTGGACACATATCAGTGACCTCAAGCAATGGGAGAGTTCAGTGGTACCCTTGTACCAGATTGAAGGAATCCCCTTCAATGTATTGCTTGATCCTCAGGGAAAAATCATTGCCAAAGGGCTGCGCGGAGAAGAGCTTCTGGCAAAGCTGGCTGAGATCCTGAAGTGATTCTCTTTCAGTGATAGGAGCCTCAATTTTTTTTCTTTGCTGCCAGCAAAAGCAGTACGGGAAGGAGAACCAGGTTGGTCAAGGTTGCCACCAACAGTGTAAAGGAGGTGAGCCATCCCAATGCCTGCGTGCTGCCAAATCCACTGATGACGAAAATGATGAATCCTGCAATCAAGACAAGAGAGGTATACACAATACTGATGCCCGTCTCCCTGATGGTTTGTACAACAGTCTCGTGAACCTTTCCGTTAAAATGCGGTAGCTCTTGTTTGTAATTCACCAGAAAACGAATGGTGATGTCTATGGCAATTCCGAGTGCAACACTGAAAACCAGTACAGTAGAGGGTTTTATAGCAATGCCCATCCAACCCATCAACCCGGCTGTCATCACCAATGGAATCAAATTGGGAATTAATGAACAGAGCAGGATCCTGAATGACCTGAACAAATAAAGCATGCAAAGTGAAATGAACAAAAAGGCCCAGAAAATGCTTTCTTTCAAACCCTTGATGATGAACCTGCTGCCTTCAAGAAATGTTATGCTTGACCCCGTCAATTGAACTGAAACCTTGCTGGTGTCAAAATAGTCTGGTACATGGGCTTCCAGGCTGTCAATCAGGATGGGCATGCGCATGCTGCCCACGTCAGCCATGTTTACACTGATGCGGGTAACCTGTTTGTTGCTGTCAATGAAGGAAGACATCAGTTTTTCCAATGAACCTTTGGCAGTTTCATTTCCTTTGTTGGGCTTCAGGTAGTCTGCCATGAATGCCCCATCAAATGCATTCGGCATTGAATAATTGTTGCTGTCCCCATCATAGAATCCCTGCCTTGCAAATTTTAGTCCTTCTGCCAGTGAAAGTGGACGGGCCATTTCAGGATAGGAGGCGATGTAGGCACTGAAGGAAGAAACCTTGTCATAGACAGAAAGGGCTCTGGAGCCGGCAATTCCATTTTTCTTTTTGGTGTCCACAAGGATTTCCAAAGGCATGATGCCCCTGAAATTGGATTCAAAGAACCGAAGGTCTTCGTAGATCTTGTCCTTTTTGGGAAGATCATCAACAATAAACGATTGGGTTTTCAGTTTCGAAATGCCAATGATGGAGAAAACCAATGCAATGCCGGTAGCCAGGTAAACTGTTCTTTTGTTAGAGAAAACCCATTGTTCGATGGTCGTAAGCAGGGTCTGTAACCATTTGTTTTCCAGATAGCGGGTATGCTTTTTTCTGGGTTCTGCCATGTAGTATAACGAGATGGGAATCAGGATCAGGGAAATGAAAAACAGTGCCATGATGTTGATGCCGGCAACTATTCCAAATTCTTTTAAAATGATGCTTTTCGTCAACGCAAACACGGCGAATCCCAGCGCTGCGCTGATGTTGCAGAATAGCGTTACAACGCCCATTTTGCCAATCATTTCTACAATCGCTTTCTTTTTGTCACCCGTTTTCATGAACGCGGTATGGTACTTGTTCAGGAAATAGATACAATTCGGAATCCCAATCACAACCACCAGTGGGGGAATCAAAGCATTGAGCAGGGTGATCCTGAAGCCAAGCATGTGGATGGTGGCAAGGCTGTACACAACACCAATCAACACTACTGCAAGAGAGAGCAAGGTGGTGCTCAAGGACCTGAAGAAAATGAACAATATTAAGGCAGACAAAAGCACAGAACCCAGCAGGAACCATTGCATCTCTTTTGCAATGCGGAGTGCAACATTGGTTCTGATCAGGGGCAGACCACTGAGGTGCAAATCAAGCTTTGACGTTTCAGCAAACGCAGCAGCCTCTTTTTCAATGTCGCCAATGGTGGTTTCCCTGGCCTTGGATCCAAGGATTTTACTGTTGATCCTTAACCCGAGCAAATAGGCTTTTGTCTCAGGGTTGTAGAGCAGTCCACGGTAGAACGGCAGTGAATAAAAAATATCCTTCAGGCTATCGAGTGCTTGTTGGCTTTTGATGTAGGCCGGGAAAATCCTGATCGCATCCAATTTGCTGGTGCTGTCATTTTTTTTCAACGTCACTGCACCGTTGACACTGATGATGTCTTCAACGCCATTGATTTTTTTTAAGCGATCCTGAAAATCTGTTAAAGCATTGAACTGATTGACCTCGAAAAAATTTGTAGATGTAAAACCAATGGTAAGGAGATTGCCATCCTCGCCGAACGTTTTTTTGAATTCAAGGTATGCCTTGTACTTGGGATGGTCTGTTGGGATGGCCCTGGAAAAGTCATAACTCATCTGAACCTTGCTGGCATGGTAGCCCATGAAAACGGTCAACAAGACCAGCGCAATGATCAATGGTATGCGAAATGTAAGAACCGCCTTGCCCAGCGCCTGCCACATAGGAGAAATTTTTACAAAGGAAAGGATTTTATGCGGCTCCCCTTCAATCTTTTTAGAAGGCAGGGGCATCTCCTAATTCGTTAATTTTATACCATGAAGCGTTTGCTCTTGTTCTCACTGGCTTGTTTTGCCCTGTATGCATTGCATGCACAAACCCTGCCATCCATTGGACAATGGCGAGATCATCTTCCCATGCGATCAATTGTCAACCTTGGCAACTCCTCATCCAAGCTGATTGCTGCTACCTCATTTGGCTATTTTACCTATGATCCTGCAGCCAAAGTATATGATGTACATACCAAAGCCCGCGGCCTTTCAGAGGTAAACCTGAAACATTTGGCCAAAGACCCTGTTTCAGAAAAAATGCTCATTGTCTATGAAAATGCCAACATTGACCTGGTGGAAGGTGACCAAATTCGAAACATCCCCGATGTATTGCTCAGCAAGATTCAAGGCGATAAAACCATCCATCATATTCTTTGGGCAGGTACTGATGTCCTACTTTCCTCCAACCTGGGCATCATTGCGGTAAATACCCAACGCAAAGAAATCAGGGATACCTATAGACCGGGAACCAATGGAGCAGACATCAGCATATTCCAGCTCGCCCTTATGAACAATCTCCTGTATGCTGCCAGTGCTGAGGGGTTGAAAAAAGCATCCTATCAAACTGCCACACTGGGAGATTTCAGGTCCTGGACATTGGAGCCCATTCCTGGAGTTGCTGGTGGGGTAGACAATATCCTCAATTGGAACGACCGCTTGGTTGCCAGAAAACGAGATTCTATTTTCGTAAAATCAAATGGGTCGTGGAGCCTGTTCTATGTTTCTACCAGACCCATCACTGCCATCAATACCAGTAGCAATGGTCTTTATATTGGGCAGTCACTGCAGGGCAAGGGTGCTGTTGTTTATTTTGCTGACCCCGGCGCACAAGCCCAGCTGATTGCCACTCCTTCCATGTCCTTTCCGGTTGAAACGTTGAAAATCAACCAAGAGCTTTGGGTGGGCGATAAGAACAACGGATTGATCAAAGTGTCTACATCAGGGGATGAGCAATTTTTACCCAATGCTCCTTATGGTATTGCCTATGGAGGCGGAACCTACGCCAATGCAACAGTTTGGGCTGCTGCTGGAACCCTTGGCGCAGACGGAAAGGGTAAATTGAACAAGATGGGTTTCTTTGGCTTTAAGGATGACCAATGGCAGAATTTCAATAGCCGGTCAATGCCTGCTTTGGATAGCATGCCTGACATCAATGTGTTGGCGGTTGACCCATCCAAACAGTCTGTTTTGGCAGGGTCTTTTGGCGGCGGGATGATAGAAATCAGCAAAGATGGCAAGCCCATGGTATACAAACAGGGTTCCTTCATCAGCCCCGCAATGACAGATCCAAGGTCTTTTCGGGTTGCTGGACTTGCGTTTGACCTTGACCAGAATCTGTGGATGGCCAACCATGGGGCACCGCAGGATCTTGTTGTCAGGAAAAAAGATGGCAGCACTAAAAAAATCACCATTCCCTTTCCTCATTCGGGCAATGCGCTTGCAACCATTATTGTTGATGACCAGAACAGGAAGTGGATCATATCCCCGCAGGGCAATGGCCTGTTTTGTTTTGATGATGGGGGTACCATCGACCAGACCAATGATGACAAATGGCGGTATTTTCGGCAGGGCAGGGGCAATGGAAACCTTCCATCCTCGAATGTCTTGAGTGTGGAAAGTGATAAGAATGGATTTGTTTGGGTGGGCACAGACAGGGGCGTTGCCATCATTCAATGTGGTGATGATCTTTTTAACAACACGCTTTGTGATGCCACTTTACCCGTGGTGCAACAAGATAATTTTGCGGGTTTGCTGCTGGCAGAGGAAATGGTGAATGATATCAAGGTGGATGGGGCCAACCGCAAATGGGTTGCCTCAAAAAATGGGGTATGGTTGTTGAGTGCCGACGGGCAAAAAACCATTCACCGGTTCACGGTGTCCAACAGCAGTTTGCTCAGCAATGAAGTTTTTTCAATCGTGAT
>CANEWJ010000081.1 GCA_947442625.1 Chitinophagaceae bacterium | reverse complement strand
TTGAATAAAATGTATGAGTTGGAGTTGCAGGATTCAGGCAACCACATCAAGGCCATGAATGCATTCTACGACAACCTGATCAAGGCCAGCCAGGCCATGCAGGGTAGTGTGAATGATGCCATGAAAACACAGGAGCAGATTGCTTTGCTTGCAAAAAATCTCGGCAGCCTGAACAGTGTTTATGGAAATATGCTTGCAGCCATGCAAGGCCGTGGTTAATGTCCAGTTCACCTGAATTCTAATCTTTAAACTTATCTATCTATATGTCACTACCTAAAGAACCGAGGCAGAAAATGATCAACATCATGTATTTGGTGTTGACTGCGCTGCTCGCTTTGAATGTGTCTGCAGAAATCCTTAATGCTTTTAAGGTGGTAGACAGCAGTCTGAGGGAGTCGAACAATGTTTTGGCCACCTCTACCAGTGGTATTTATACCAGCCTTGGCGAAATGCTCAAGGATCCAAAATCAGCTGAAAAAGCTGGAATGTGGAAGCCCAAGGCCGATCAGGTTAAGGCCATTGCCGATGAAGCTTATGGCATGTTGGAAAAGTACAAGCAAGCATTGAAAGAAGAGTCAGACCTCGACCCAACCAACGGCTCTTTCAGGGAAGATAACATTGATGCTTCAACAAGGTATTTTGATACCAAAGGAAATGGTAAACCCTTGTATGAATCTCTTGAAAATTTCAAGAAAAAACTCCTTGCTGTAGATCCTGAGATGACAACCCAGATTGGATCAAAACTTCCATTGAGTCTTGAAATTCCCAAATCTGCTTCCGGAAATGTTTCTACCGGAGACAAGGTCAAAGATTGGGTCAACAACTATTTTCACATGACGCCAACCATTGCGTCGTTGACCATCCTCAGCAAGTTTCAAAACGACATCAAAAATTCAGAAAACCTGGCAGCTACTTTTTGCATCAACCAGGTGGGTACTGTTAAGTTGATCATGGACAAGTTCGAGCCATTGGTTGGAACAAGTTCTACCTACCTGATGCCCGGTGAGGAAATGGTAGTAACTGCTGGCCTTGGCGCTTTCAACTCCAACGTGAAGCCTGTTGTAAACATAGACGGAGCGAGCATTCAGGTGAATGCCAATGGCGTGGCTGAGAAAAAATTCAATGTTGGTGGATCTGGTTCCAGGAGCATGAATGTTAGTGTAAGTTTTGTTGATCCCAATACCGGGGAGAACAAAACAATCTCAAAGAAAATTGATTACACGGTTGGTTCTCCATCAGGTATTGCCGTATCTCCTGATAAAATGAATGTGCTCTACATTGGTGTTGACAATCCCGTCACCATTACTGCCGGAGCAGGAAGTGAAAAGGTTTCAGCGCAGTTCAGCGGTGGTAGCATTTCAAAAGTCAGCGGAAACAAATACAGTGTAAAGCCTGGTTCAGGAATGTTTGGAGAGCATACCATAACCGTTTTGGTAGAAGGAAAATCTGCAGGCAAGGTTACCTTCCGTGTGAAGCAGCTTCCTGATCCTGTGGCCTATGTTGGAAACCTCAAACCAGGCAATGTTCCATCGGCTTCTTTCAAGGCCATGGGTGGTGTAATTGCGAAGCTTCAGGATGCTGAATTTGATGCACCTTTCGAAGTGGTTAGCTACAAACTTGGGGCAGCTGGAACTGGGGGTGATTTCGTTCAAATTGATAATAGGGGTTCCAGGTGGACTGGAGATGCAGCCGGATTGGTAGGACGTTTGAAGCCAGGATCACTCGTAGCCATTACAGATATTGTTGTTAAAGATCCTGGAGGGAAAACAAGGGTATTGCCTACCAGCATTACCTACATTCTTAAATAAAGCATTAAAAAAGTCTACAATGAAAATATCTTCATTAAAAGGGTTGTTCTTGTTTTGTATGTCTACACTCATTGTGTGTCAGGGTGTTGAAGCACAAGCAAAAAAGAAGACAACCACCCCTCCAAAAAAGACTGCTGCAAAGCCAACAGCAAAAAAGCCGGTTGCCAATACAAAGGTGCTCGATACCAGTGTTACCCCCATGCCGGTAGACACAGTAAAGCCTGCGCCACCGCCACCGCCCAAGGATCCATTTGCATTTGATTCTGTGAGGATGTCACTGCGGTCTGATGCTGCAGTTGACAGGAGCCTGGTCAAAAGCCGCACACCATTGGCCTACGAGCATATCCGTGAGGATGACGCCTGGTACCGCGAGCGTGTGTGGAGGGAAATTGATATCAGAGAAAAAATGAACCTTGCCTTTCGCTACAGGGCTGAAGATGACAACGGTAACCAGCGTTTTATCAGCATACTGCTTCGCGCCCTTAAAAAGGGAGATGTAACAGCTTTTGATCCCAATGTTGACGATCGCTTTACAACGCCGATGACTGTTGCCAAAGTAGGTGAGGTGATTTCAGGAAGATGTGATTCTGTGCAGGTAATTGATTGGGTAAAGGACCCAACCGGTTCAAAGGGAATCATGAAAGATTCTTTGGTTTGTAAGGAGTTTAATCCTGATGACATCATGAAATTCCGTGTAAAAGAAGAGTGGGTTTTTGACAAGGAATCTTCAAAGATGGTTACCAGAATCTTGGGTATCGCTCCTATAAAGACCTATACAGATGATCAAGGCAATGTGTTGGGTGAATCTCCAATTTTTTGGATATACTATCCAGACCTCCGCCCAGTGCTTGCTCTTTACGAAGTATACAATGGAAAGAATTTTGGAGCCAGAATGAGTTGGGAAGAACTTTTTGAGAGCCGTTATTTTGCAAGTTATATTGTAAAGTCTACTATGGAGAATCCTTACGACATGTTCATCAAGCAGTTTATCAAGGATGATATCATGAAATTGCTTGAAGGAGAAAACATCAAGAACAAAATTTTCAATTTCGAACAAGACCTTTGGTCTTTCTAATTGACTCAACTATTTTTAAAAATGGGCTGGATTTCCAGCCCATTTTTATGTATGGGAATACCTGTAGAATTTTCTCCCGGTTTTCAGAAATGTAAGGGAATTTTTCATCTCCTTTTTTATTTACTGAAATGCCTTGCAATCAGGGATGCTTTCTTGCTTCCTACAAGTTCAGTCAATTCCTCCATTGTGGCAGTACGGATGTTATTGACAGACCTGAATCGGTTGAGCAGCTCGTAGGCAGTTTTTTCACCAATCCCGTTGATTCCCTCTAACTCATTTTTAAAGGTTCCCTTGCTTCTTATTTGCCTGTGGAAGGTGATTCCAAATCTGTGTACCTCATCTCTGATGCTTCGGATAAATTTCAGAACATCACTGTTGAATTCCAGCTTCAAAGATTCCTGATCACCTGGAAAAAAAATCTCTTCAACATTTTTAGCCAAGCCTACCAGGGTCATTTTACCTGACAATCCCAATTCCTGGATGGCTGCCATGGCTGATCCCAGTTGCCCTTTACCCCCGTCTATGATAACAAGTTGTGGCAGTGGGGCTTTCTCTTTGATAAGGCGCTTATACCGCCTGCCAACAGCTTCTTTCATGGTGGCAAAATCATTGATCCCTTCAACCGTTTCTACCTTGAAATGCCTGTAATCATTTTTGCTCAGCAGCCCGTTTTTAAAGCAAACCATGGCAGAAACAGGGTAGGCACCTTGGAAATTGGAGTTGTCAAAGCATTCTATGTGGGTAGGCAGTTGACTGAGCGAAAGGGATTCCATTACCTTGGGCAGCAACTCCTCGTTCACATAGTCGTTCTCTGCCAGGTGCAGCCTTTTCTTCCTTTTGATTTCTGTAACAAGATAATCCGCATTGGTTTGAGCCATCTCAAGAAGCTTTTTCTTATCTCCTGTTTTGGGAATGGTCAATTGATGGTTTTCAAATCCGAATTCAATGTTGACAGGAACCACCAGTTCTTTGGCATCACTGCTGTATAGGGCTTGAAAATAAATGATGGCTTGTGACAGAATTTCTGCTTCTTCCTCTTCAATCTTGAGTCTGAATGCATTCGTGCCTGAATTGGTGATGGTCCCATTCCTTACTGCAAGAAAGCTTACAATGATTTGATCGTCGGCGGAGGCCATGGCAAATACATCAAGGTCTCCCAGGCGAGGACTCACCACAACAGATGAAGACCTGTAGTTTCTTAAGGAATGTATTTTCTGTTGCATCATGTCAGCCTTCTCAAAGGCCAGATCAGCAACATACTGCTGCTGTTCTTTTTTGTATTGTGCAATGATTCCACTGAGATTTCCTTTCATGACATGCCGGATTTGTTCTACTCCCATGGCATATTGATCAGCATGCTGCAATGCAACACAAGGTCCCTTGCAATTACCCAAATGATACTCCAGGCATACTTTGTATTTTCCTTTCTTGATGTTGTTGTCTGAAAGATTCAAGCTGCAAGTTCTGAGGGGTATATGTTGTTTGATGAACTCCAACAGGTCCCGCACTTTTGCCGCGGATGTAAAAGGACCAATATACTCAGACCCATCGTTGATTTTTCTTCTGGTCAAAAAAACCCTGGGGAAATCTTCATTTTTGATGACAATGTATGGATAGGTCTTGTCATCCTTGAGTTCAATATTATACCGTGGTTTGAACTCCTTGATCAGGGCGTTCTCCAGCAATAATGCGTCATGCTCAGATTGTACGATGGTAAATTCGATATGCCGTATTTGCTTGACGAGTTCATTGGTCTTGAAAGAATGGTTGCTTTTGGTAAAATACGAACTGACGCGTTTCCTTATGTTTTTTGCTTTTCCAATGTAGAGGAGGTTCTGTTGGGCACCATAGTATTTATAGATACCGGGTGCATTCGGCAGTGTTTTCTGGATTGTTGTAAAATCAAATTGTTCCATCCTTAGTTGCCTATGGCCCAGTTGTATCGTTCAGTAAGGTTGTTCAACAATTGACCTTTCTGGTAAAAACTTGTATTCACCATCAGTTCAGTGGCAGCTGTCCAGAGAATTTTTTTGATCAGCAGTTGTTCTCCCACCTTGTCTTGTCTTTCAGCAAAAATGCTTTTTATTGTATTGGTGCCGGCATCAATGTTGAGCTCAATTTTTCTGATGGGGAGGTTTGGTTCTTCAGTGGTATACCCAATTGAAATATTGCCCAGGGCTATATCTTCCAGCACAAGCTCCTTATATTTATGTTTATATTTTTTCTCCTGAAAGTCAATGCCTATCAACTGAATGGCCAAGGTCCTGAAGTCTTTTTTGTCCACCACGGCCGTATCAGCCTTTCCAATTGTTTCCCTGGTGAGGATGATGGCAATGGGAAGAGAATCAATTTTCGCAAGTTCCTCTACCAAAAATGCATGGATAGGGAAATGATTTTTCTCTTCACTTGACTGATTGCAAGCGATAAAAAAAAAGGACAACAATGCATAAATAAATCTTCTAATCAGCGTCATCAGACAAAATTACGAAGCTGTTGAAGATTGAACTATTTTATTGTTTTGATGACCCCAACCTTGATGCCAAAATCCATCAGATTTTCCTTGATGGGATATTTTGATTTGAAACTGGAGAGCATCTGGTAACGGAATTGTGGCGCAATGCTCCATTTGAAGCCTCCTTTTTCCATGTTGAGATTGGCCTCAAACGCAGCATTCATGTTCCATCTCCTGTTGAGTGTGGGTTCTTTGGCATAATGCTTCAAATCTGTAGAGAGGAGATAAGAATAATTGGCAAAAACATAAGTAGGTTGGAGTGTGGAGGCAACAGAAAAATTCAGTTTTCTTGTTCCTGCAACCTCATAGTCAATCCCAATGGGCAGGGATATCATGTAGTGCTCATTGTGAAGGATGGCTGGGGAATAGCCACTGTTGTTCCTGTAAAAGGAAACAGCACTGATCGGGTAGCTGCCAAATGCATAGTTGTTCATGCCATAATTGGCAATCTCAGGAACTGCACTGAATGCCTCGATTTGATATTGGTTGTAATTGGCCTGAAGACCTGCTTTGAAGTTCAGTTTTTTGGAAAGGGGGTAGAACATGGCCGTACCAACTTCAAAGCCCATGCCTGGCTTGTGGGAAACGGCGTCCTTTACATTCCTCGCAAAAACTGCATTGGTACTCAGAGAAAAAACGCTGTATTGATAGGTAGATCGCGAAGCTTCCCCTTTCAGCCTCCTGTAACCCATTGTTGGGGTGGCATAGACCTGCCAACTTGCATTTTTCTTTATTTTTTTGGCTTGTTCAATCACCGTTTCAATTGCAGCGCCTATTGCATGCTTCTTTTCCTCTTTGGGTACAATTTTCTCCTGACTGTTGTTGATCAATGTTTTTTGTAGTAGTGTTGGTATCTCCAGGTTTTCAGGCAGTGGAACAGTCAGGTCTTTTTGTTCAGGAGACGCAAGCTCTGAAAACATGCTCATGTCTTTTTGACCTTGGTTGTTTTGTAAAACATTGTATTTGTCATGTGCAGTACTGTAGGCATTTGTTTCAGGGTATGCATCCGCAATTGTTGCGATCAAATCCCTTTCCATAAACTTGGCTGCAACCTGCCCCAGCGGTGAACTTGCATAAGAAGCCTTCTCCTTGTTGACCACAATGGCTGTGGTGGTACCCAGCAATAGAAACAAAACCAACAAGGTATACCTCAGCGTCCTGTTGGGATGCAATTCTTTTTGGATGTTGTTCCACACACGGTCTGAGGGATAGAGCAGGTATTGATCTGACCTATCCTTCAGTATATCTTCCAATTCATCTGTTGGTTCTTGTCTCATGTTCACCGGTATCTGCTGGTCTATTCCTGTCAAACGATCCTGACGGGAGAAAACCATTTTTTCTTTTCCTTGGGTTGCTGGATAATTCTCTTGTTCACAAGGATTTCTTCCAACATGTTTTTTGCCCTGGTATATTGAGAGCGGCTTGTGCTTTCCTCGATGTCCAGCAATTGTCCGATCTCCTTGTGGGAGTAACCTTCAATGGCATAGAGATTCAAAACCGTTCTGTATCCAATGGGCAATGTTCGTATCGTCTCAACAATTTGTTTGGCCTGGATGATGCTTGGAATATAATCCTCTTTGATGACGATATTTCCAGCATAAGCAAGATCAACATTGTCGTTGAATTTCTTGTTTTTCTTGAGGTGGTTGATGCAGGTGTGAACAATGATGCGAAGTATCCATCCTTCCAGCGATCCGCGGTTTTCAAACTTGGTGATCTGGCTGAATACCTTGATGAATCCCTCCTGCAACATATCCTCTGCATCTTCACGGTTTTTAGCATAACGATAGCATACGGAAAGCATTTTAGGACTGTAGCGTTGATACAGTTCTTGCTGGGCCGAAGCATCATTATCAATACAACCTTGAAGCAGCACCTTTTCTGTCATGAGAATCAATAAATGTTCTCTGAAAATAAGACAATTTTCCAATTGGAGGTGCTGCTTCGGAGAATTCTTTTGCTGAAATTGTTAAATCATTGATTTACAGATTTAACCGCAGGGTGATGATCCAATTCCTGCCAGGCGCTGAAAAGCCGGATGCAAAATACCGGTAATTGAGATCAAAGATGTTTTCTACCCCAGCATGGATGCCCAGTCCTTTGTTCACCTGCAGACCTGTTTTCAGGTTGAGGGTTTGCCAAGCAGGTGTACCTTTGGCAGTGGCATATTGGGCATTGTCTTCCCCATCAGCATTGTATTGGTCAAGTTTTTTCCAACCATTGAACAGCATGGTCATTTCTGCATAAAGTTTCTGGTTGTCATATCCCATGCTCATTTTTCCAAATGAAGGGGGGATATGATCAAGGGGCTTGGAGCGAACCTTGGATTGAACCAGTGTATAGGTTCCATTGGCTTGCAATTGATAGACCAGGCTGGTCTTGGTGGCATCGGTCCTGAACCGGCCTTTGGTGAAATTAAAGGTTGAATTGAACTTCCAGTTTTTCCCTGCTTTTACAGAAAGCCGGACATTGCCCCCAAGGATATAGGCTTGGTTGATGTTCTGGCTGGCCAACACCTGCGATTGGACACCATTGTAATTGATAGAATCCTTTCCATTCAACCTGAATGGTGCCTTGATGATGGCATTGGTAAAATCGGTATAAAAGGCGCCAACCTCAAACTCAACTGCTTTCCCTAAGGCCGTTACCAGCTCTGCATCAAAACCATGGGTGAATTCAGGTTGCAGGTCTGCGTTGGGTACAACTACTTGTTTGGCAGCAGTGCTTGACTCAAAAATTTTAGCAAGGTCATCTATGTTCGGCGCCCTGAAGCCAGAGGCATAACCAAATTTGATTCTGGTGCTTGTCGATGGCATATAGACCATTCCGATGTTTCCGGTGATGGCGGTGTTTTTTTGTACAATATCGGTAACGGGCAGAGAGAAAAATGAATTGTTGATGATATTCGACTTCAGTGCAATGTATTGAATCCGCAGGCCCTCATTCAGGATCCATCTTTGTCCCTTGAACTTGTGAATGTGTTGGGTGTAAACAGCAAAATTATTCATCCTGTTTTTCCCATCGGGATACCTGCTATCAAGCGGAGCGATGGCATTCGTCAACAAATTTGTTCTGCTCGCTATGGAACGCAGATCATTCAGCTGTAGATCAATGCCAGCAGTGATTTCGTCTTGCTTTAATTTTTTTCTGGCATCTATGGTGAGGCCGACAACGCCCACCTGTTCAATCCGTTTGTCAAAGTGGTCATATCGCTTGTACTCCCTTGTTATTCTGCTTTCTTCGATGGATTGATAACTGAGTGTTGCTTTGTATTCATTGAAAAAGCCTGTCCTGTTGTTGGCAGAAAAATTATAGGCGAACAGGGATCTTTTTTGTGGACCATAATACCAGGAGGCAAACCTTAATACGCCGTTCCGGGTATCTTGAAGGCGATCATACCTCGGTACATCTGAACTGTTTGAATATTGGATGTTCAATCCATGGGAAGTGTTGGCATTGGGCTTATACAATATTTTTTGTGTAAGGTCGGTTTGTGTGTAACCGGAAAAACGTTGTATGCGTTCATTGCTGTTTTTCATAATGGTGTCTCCTGTTATGCCATCGAAGGGTTGGATATAGTATGGCCTGGTGCCAAATCCTTCGAATCCCTTCATGTCTCGCTTTCCTATTTTTGCATCACCAAAACCGCTGCGGGTAATGCTGGTGAGCAGTCCGATTTTTTTCCAGCCAATGCTTATATCAGCATGGTTTGTTTTCTCTGCGTTTGCTGATGAATAACGGCTGAAAAAATGGGAGCTGATTTTTGTTTTCTCGTTCTCTTTGGATAAAACAGGTTGTTTGCTGATCATGTGAACGGCACCGCCCAATGCATCACTACCAAACAGGGTTGAAGAAGGGCCCTGCAGGAGTTCTACACTTTCCAATATGTTCTGGTCAACAGTGATGATGTTTTGCAAATGCCCTGACCGATAGATCAGGTTGTTCATGCGCACCCCATCAACAACAAACAATACACGACTGGCTTCGAAACCCCTGATCACAGGGCTGCTTCCGCCTTGCTGGCTTTTCTGAACAAAGACATTTCCCGTAGACATCAAGAGGTCGCCCATGTTCTGTGCATTGGCTTTCTTGATATAAGAGGAAGAAATGATGTCTATTTTCTGAACAATGTTTTTTTTCTTCTCTGCAAACTTATTTCCCGAAACCACTATTTCGATGAGCTCTTTTTGTGCACTACTATCCCTCGTTTGTTGCGCATGTACAAAGGAGGTTAGTCCCGTACAAATCAACAACATGGCCGACTTGATCATTCCATTTTGTATTCGGCTGTTGTCTTTCATCAGTCCACCAATACATCTCCTGTCATTTCTGCAGGAATGGGCAAGCCCATGAAATGAAGAATGGTGGGGGCAATATCGCCGAGTTTACCAGACCTCAATTGACCCTTCCAGTGTTTGTCAATGACAAAAAGCGGAACAGGATTCAACGTATGGGCTGTATTGGGGCTGCCATCTTCATTTTTCATAAAGTCGGCATTGCCATGGTCTGCTGTCAGGAATACGGTATAATCGTTTTCAAGTGCAGCTTCCACTACTTGTTTGACACAGGCATCCACTGTTTCCACCGCTTTGACTGCTGCATCCCAAATACCTGTATGTCCAACCATGTCTGCATTCGCATAATTGAGACAAATGAAGTCGGCAGTTTTTGCATTTATTTCGGAAACAATTTTCTCGGTCAACTCATGCGCACTCATTTCAGGTTGAAGGTCATAGGTGGCAACTTTTGGAGAGGCCGCCATGATCCTTCTTTCTCCTTCAAAAGGAAGTTCTCTGCCACCGCTGAAAAAGAAAGTGACATGCGGATATTTTTCTGTTTCGGCTATCCTGATCTGGGTCTTGCCATGAAAAGCCAATACTTCTCCTAGGGTATGGGTGAGGTTATCATTCCTGAAGATGACATCTACATGCGTAAAGGTGCTGTCATATTCTGTCATGGTGGTGTACTCCAGTGGAAGTTTATGCATGCCGAATTCAGGGAAGTCTTTTTGCGTCAATACTTCTGTAATTTCCCGGCACCTGTCCGTTCTGAAATTGAAAGATATCACTGCGTCATCTGCAGCAATGGTGGCAAGGGGTTGATTGTCTTCACCGGTGATGATGACGGGTTTGATGAACTCATCTGTGGTGTTTTCTGCATAAGCATTTTTGATGGCATCAGTTGCGGAACGGGCCAGTGTACCCAATCCATTGACCATGGCATCATAGGCCAGCTTTACCCTTTCCCAGCGCTTGTCTCGGTCCATGGCATAATACCTTCCGATGACAGAAGCAATTTTACCTGCAGAATTATTTAAATGCTCTTCAAGGGCAGCAATAAAACCAAGCCCACTCTTGGGGTCGGTATCCCTGCCATCAGTGAATGCATGAATATATACAGACGACAATCCTTGGGCCTTGCAAAGGTCTGTGATGGCCCTCAGGTGCGATGTATGGGAGTGTACCCCACCATCACTGACCAGTCCTATCAGGTGCAACTTTTTATTGTTCTTTTTTGCATATTTTATGGCATTGAGTAAGGCTGCATTTTGTTGAAATTCACCTGTGCGAATGGCCACATTGATCCGTTGCAGTTCCTGGTAAACAATCCTTCCAGCTCCCAGGTTCAGGTGGCCAACCTCACTGTTTCCCATTTGGCCATCGGGCAAACCAACGGGTTCGCCACAGGTAACCAATGTTGCATTCGGGTACTGGGCATACAGGGAGGATACAAATGGCACATGGGCATGTTGGATGACATCACTTTTTTCAACCGCTCCATGGCCCCAGCCGTCCATGATCACGAGGATACATTTTTTATTTTCCATCCTGCAAAATTACTTCATTTCA
>CANEWJ010000080.1 GCA_947442625.1 Chitinophagaceae bacterium | reverse complement strand
CTTTCATCCGTTACATCAATCATTGTCATGTCCATGCAAACATTCCCAATGGTGCTGAAAGACTTGCCCCCGATCAATACAGTTCCCTTGCCATTGCCCAAGCTTCTTGGAAAGCCATCAGCATAGCCAATCCTGATGGTGGCCACCCTGGTTTCTTTGTCCACCACAGCATGGCGGCCATAACCAACAGATTCGCCTTTTTTAACCTCCTTGATTTGTGCAATGGTTGTCTTTAGGGAAACTGATTCCTGCAGCTTCAGTGCACTGTTTCCCGGATCGATTCCATACAGTCCGATGCCGATCCTGACCATATCGTATTCAGCAGATGGGTGCCTTCGGATGGCAGCAGTATTGGCAGCATGTTTGATAAATGCATATCCAACATGTGCAGACAAAAGATGGCAAGCATGGTCAAACCGTTGCAGTTGGATGCTGGTAAAATCATCATGGGCCGGATTTTCAGATGCCACCAAATGTGTAAATACCGTCTTGATCTTGAATGCAGAAGAACTTCCCAGCTGATCAATGAAATGACCGATATCAGCGGGCTCCAAACCCAGCCTGTGCATGCCGGTATCGAGTTTGATATGCACTGGAAAATAGCTGATGCCTTCCTGCTGCAAATAGGCGTTCAATTGTTGGGCAAATCCAATGGAATAGATTTCGGGTTCAAGATTGTATTCGACCAGTGATGAGAAAGATACCGGTGCCGTATTCATGACCATGATGGGCATCCGGATGCCCGCTTTTCTCAATTCAACGCCTTCATCAACATAGGCCACTGCAATAGAGTTGACATGGTGAAACTGCAACAGGCTGGCTATTTCATAGCTGCCAGCCCCATATGAAAAAGCCTTGACCATGGCCATGATCCTTGTAGATGGCATTAACCCGGCTTTGAACTGGTTCAGGTTCTGTGCAACACCGGAGAGATCAATTTCAAGCCTGGTTCGATGGTTCTTGCTTTCCAGAAAATGACTCACCTTTTCAAAATGAAATGACCTTGCCCCTTTGATCAAGACCACCTTATCCCTGAAGATTATCCCATTCAGCTGTTCCAACAGGGCTTCTGTATCCTTGAAATAAAAAACCTTCAAGGACGGATGATCAAAACAATTGGCAAAGGCGTGGAACTGTTCTCCAACGGCATAGAGCGTGGTGATGTTTTTTACCTGGAGGTAGGATGCCAATTTTTCATAGGCCAGGCGGGCATCGCCAGCGATGCCTGATACAGCTGAAAGGATGGCCACCCGCTCACGAGAGGGATGCTGCAGTCCTAAAAAATCAAGGGCGCTCATGAGCCCGCTCAGGTCCGCATTATAACTATCATTGATGATGGTTGATCCATGCTGCCCCTGTTTCATTTCCAGCCGCATAGAGAGTGGCGGAAGATCATGCATCCTTGGAATGACCCGGTCTTGCAAGCCCAGGTGCAGACAAATGGCAAAACAATGCAATGCATTTTCTATGGCAGCAGGATCGATATAGGGAATAGAAAAACCATAGCTGATGCCTTTGTATAGAGCAGAAACCATTGTTCTTCCTGGCATGGCATGACAGGAAACCAAAACATCTGCCCCAGGATGGGTCCCCCAGGAAAATGCAGATCGCAGGCTGCCCTCTAGGAGCATCTGCTGAACGGCCTCATCCACCAATGGATGATCCTTACAATAAACCAGCAATTGGGCATCACGAAACAGTTGCAGCTTTTCTAATAATTTATCCTTGATGGAAACAAACCCTTCGCCATGTGCCTCCCCAATATTGGTCAACAAACCAATATTGGGAAGGATCATTTTTTGAAGCTTGTCCATTTCTCCAGACTGGGAAATGCCCGCTTCAAAAATACCCAGCTCATGGGTATCCTGCATCTGCCAAATACTGAGTGGAACACCCAACTGAGAATTGAAACTGCGCGGAGACCTGACAATGTTTTTCTCTTGCTGCAACAAATGATTGAGCCATTCTTTTACAATGGTCTTTGCGTTGCTGCCGGTAATGCCGATGACTGGAAAATCAAATAGTTTTCGGTGGGATGCGGCCAGTATTTGCAGGGATGCCACAACATTATCTGTCAATAAAAACCTGGCCTCAGGAAAAGATGCCAGATCAGGAACAGTGGAAACCACAAAACTCCTTACCCCTTCCCGGTAGAGCTCATCAATGTAGCCATGTCCATCGCCCTGTTCGGTCTTGATGGCGAAAAACAAGGTTGTTGGAGGAAATACAAGTTTACGGCTGTCAATCAACAAATGTTCAACAAATGACCCAGAGGAGCTTCCTGTCATTGTGGTACCCATCAAGCTGCTGATATGTGCGACAGGATGGACTTTCATGGTTGTTATTTTCCCTGTATGGCCTTTTGCCTGTTTACCCTTATGGAATACAATACAGCACCAGAAAGACATGCAATGATCACGCCCAAAGAAACAAGGATGTTGATGTGGATACCAAAAAACTCAATCAGCATTTTTAGGCCAATAAAGATCAGGACAACCGCGATGCCTTGTTGCAGATAGTCAAACTTATCCACTGCACCCTTCAGCAAAAAGAAAAGAGATCTCAAGCCAAGCAGTGCAAAAATATTGGAAGAATAGATCACCAAAATATCATCTGAAGTAAAACGGGCTTTAGCGTTTTCCCTGACCAGTGAAACCACTGTAGGAATCGAATCAAGTGCAAATGCAATGTCCACTGCCGCCAACATCAACACCACAACGGCCAATGAAGTAAAATAGAACTTTCCATGATGATTCAGAAAATACCGTCCCTCTGGCTCAACCGTGGTTACCCTGAAAAACTTGTTGATCACCTTGTAAATCTTGGTCTCCCCTGGATCAAATTCAGCCTCATCTTTTTTGACGAACAAATGATATCCTGTATACAAAAGAAAGAAACCAAAAACATATAGAATCCAATGAAACCGGTCTATCAATTCAATGCCCACCGCAATGAAAATGATGCGGAAAACAATCGCTAAAAGTATACCAATCAGCAATGCACGACCGGCATCTGTTTCCTTGACCCTGAAATAAGTGAAGATCAGGATGAAAACAAAAATATTATCGATGCTCAGCGACCACTCCATGAGGTAAGCCGTAAAAAATTTGGTGGCTACCATCGGCGTTTTTTCGAACCATAAAAAAACACAGAATGCTATAGAAAGACCAACCCAAAAAATGGTTTGCCACAAGGCTTTTTTCATGCTGATGGATGCATTCTTCTTGCTCATCAGGCCAAGGTCAAGCACCAATGCAACCAAAAGCACAACGCCAAAAGTCAAGTAAGTAATCTGGTCAACGGTCATATTGAAAATCAATTGTTAGGGAACAAAGATAATCATTCCCACATGCCAATGGGTTATCCCCGCATGGCATATTTTCTTTTCCGTAAAAAGCCATACATAAAATACAATGCCAGTGGAAAGGCAAGTGGTAAAAGGATGTTAAGCAGTTGCCAAAACAACTTGTCATTCTCCAGTTGTTCCTTGTCCAACAAACGCAACCTGAACGTCTTTGAACGGGCCTCCATGATGGACGCGCCTCCGGTGAGGTAAAAAAGGCAGTTGCTGATGAAATCCCGGTTGGCATACTGTTGCCGGGTATAGCTGTTCATGCCCATGGCCATGGGCCCATCCTGCTGGCTGACGGCATTGGTCAAAATATCGGCGTCAGCAATAACAATCATGCTATTGTCTGAAGGGGAAGCAGAAAGGAATGGTCTTTTGTATTCAACTGCCAGTTGCTGCAAATCAGCTGATGAAATCCTGTTGGCCAAAGCAGAACGGAATTTGCCTTCGAGCAATACGGCCACAGCCTTGTTTTTTTTATTGAACTGTGTGAGGTCTTCTTCGGTCTTGATGCTTCTCCACTCTACCAGGGCAGGTGTTTGCAGGGTTCGTGAAAAGGAAGATGAGCCCAGGATCACCTGTTTGCGAATGCCGGGTGCTGAAACAGTATCGATGGACTGGGGAAAGGAAGAAAGCACAAAATCAAGGTTCTTTGAAATAGGATGGTCCCCGGTATTTCTCAAAAGCGGTGCATACGGCCAGGGCAAGAGTTCAATTTGAGGTTTGTCTCCAATGCTGCCAATCACTGATGGAACCTTGTCGCATTCGAGGTCTTGCAACAAATCCCTGTTGATCCGCACACCGTACTTGAACAGTTGTTCGTCCAGCCCCAACCCCATATCAAAGGCCACAAAAGACCCGCTGCTGCGCTGGAGGCTGTCCATGCTGGCATAGAGATTGTCTACTGCCCAAAGCAGTTTCCCCCCATGCATGATGTATTGATCAATTTTCAATTTCTGTGCAGGAGTGAATGGCCTGGTTGGCTTTGCAATCACCAGGGCCGCAAATTCATCAGGAATATAGGCAACGCTGTCGATCGGCAGAATCCTGAATCGATGATCCTTCCTCAAGACTTTTTCAACAAGGTCGTACACACTAAGGTCAAGGGGTTGGCCGTTGCCAGTCAGGTATCCCACCAATGGAATGGTGTCACGCGTCAGCAACATGATGGCCTTCGCAAGCTTGTATTCCATCAAGGCCTCAGCATTGTTCAGCGATTCCAGTCCGTTGAGGTTGCTTTGGCCTTCCAGAAAATCAATGCCAATGGCGCCGTTGCTGCCCGTCAATACGGCCCCAGGAAAGACAAGGGTCTCTTCGCTCTGCTCTCCTTTTTTCTCCTGTGCTTTTACATTGGTAGGGTTGATGCCCATCCGTTGCAGGGAGTCAAACAAGATGGCTTTCGCTGTATCTCCCAGGCCCTCTCCAGGCCTTTCAAAAACAACCTCAAATTTTCCGTTGCTGATGGACCTGAAGGATGAACCCATTTCCTCCGCAGCATTGGCCAGCCTTTTGAAACCAGCAGGAATGTCTCCTTCCAGGTAAACCGTCAACGAAAGCGGTTCCGCCAAACTGGCCACCATGGCCTTGGTGGAAGGGGCAAGGGTAAACCGCTTTTCTGCAGTCAGGTCGATCCCTGCATGGAAAAAATAAGACAAAAGGTTCACTGCTGCGATGACCAACAAAGGCAAGAGCCAGCTGCGGATATTATTTATTTTTCTGCTCATCACTTCCTTAAGTTGATTTTGGTGATGGTCAGGTAGATGAACAGGGATATGACAGACAGAAAATAAACCAGGTCCCTGCTGTCGATGAATCCCCTGCTGACATTGTCAAAATGATATTTGATGCCGATCAATGAAATGTAATACCCCAGTGCTTTCCATGCTTCTATGGTGGCAAGTGATGAAAACAAAGCATAGGCAACATAACAGAGAAAAGCACTGAGCAAAAATGCTGTAACAGCATTTTGTTGGATACTGCTGGTAAAAAGTCCAATCGCCACATAGATACCGCAAAGCAGGAACAATCCAATATAAGCCCCCGCTATTCCACCGGTGTCAATGCCATCAGTGGAGAGTACAGCGAGGCTGTACACATAAACCAGGGTGCACAACAAGGTGATCAAGACCAATGCCATTGCGGCCAAAAACTTTCCCCATACAAGGTCCCTGATAGGAAGAGGCGATGTTTTCAAAATTTCAAATGTGCCATTCCGGTATTCATCACTAAAACTTTTCATGGTGATGGCCGGTATCAAAAAAAGCATGATGTAAGGGGCTATCGCAAAAAATGAATCCATGCTGGCATAGCCCGCGTCAAGGATGCCCGATTCAGGAATGATGAACAGGAGGATGCCTGTAATCAATAAAAATACCCCAATGGTCAGGTAGCCCAACAAGCCACTGAAAAACTGGCGCAACTCTTTTTGGATGATGGTGAACATATTCAACTGCAAGATTACAAGAAGTCGTGAAAATAACAGAAAAATCATGGTGTAAAAACCTTTTTAAGCGAAAGCTCTGTTAATACCTTGCTTTCAAATCAATGTGAAAGGGTATGAAAAGAGGAGAATGGATCTTGGTAGCAATTTCTACGCTGGCTTTGGCAGCATCCGCAGTTGGACAGAAAAAATGGGATGGGGAGGGCCTTGACAGCCTTTGGAGCAATGCACGCAACTGGTATCCTGATGGTATTCCATTGCCCTCTGATGATGCTATTCTCGATAATGAGCGGGTTTCGGGAGGATACAAGATCATGTTGCCCTCCGGCCTGACTGCTGTAACTGTTCATTCCCTTTCCATCCTGCCAGGGCCAGGCAATGCCATTGTTGTTGAACTGCCCAGTACCAATATTGCCTCATCGGCACTGACGATTACCTCAACCGGAAGGGCACTCAGGATTGCAAAGGCAGGCATCTTCATCAACAACTCCGGCGCAAGTTCCGGCAACCCAATCGTGTTGAATGGCAGTTTTTATATAGAAAATGGAGGCCGTTATGTGCACAGAACCCAAAGGGGCAATGCTACCATCGTTTCAAAACTTTTGCTTGAACCGTCCACCTACCAGGGTGTTTTTGAATTTGATGTTCCGGGCAATGCTGGCTATACCTTGTCTGTTTCTGGCAGACAGTTCGGAAACCTCTTGCTGTCATCTGCATCTGCTGGAAAAAAATCATATACGGGCAGCGGTACAAGTATGCTCCGTATCTTCGGAGACCTGGAGGTCGGTAACAGCAGCAGTTTCACGTCCTCACTCAACAGCACTATCAGCATCGGCAACAACCTTGTAGTAAAAGGAAGACTGGCGATCAATCCTTCCCTGGCAGATACCATCAACAGGGCACTGGAATTCAATGGAGACAGCAGCAGCATTGCAATTACAGGAAGCTGGACCATGGGCAACAATTTCAATGAAGTGCTGGTCTCAAGGGGATGTTTTCAGTTGAAATCAAACCTGTCTTTGAACAAAGCCAATGCATGCTGGAAAATAGCGCCTTCTGCATCCATGATGCTGAGCACCTTCTTCCTTGCTGGATCAGCCATCATGGTGACTGACAGTGCATCCACACTGGGTTATGGTGCAGCAGAAGGGATTTCAACGGATAGTACCATGGGAAATATCCGGCTGAACAACCTGTCGCTTCATCCCAAGACCAACCATGTTTTCTATGGAGAGGGAACCCAACAAACAGGTGGCCGCTTCCCCAGCATTGCAGCATCACTATCAGTAAATAAACCCAGTGGAGAATTGACCCTTAGCGCAGCATTGCAAGTTACCGATAGCCTAACATTGAATAGGGGAAACCTCAACACCGATAGCAACCATATACTGACCTTCTCAGGCAGTAAAATACAGGCAGGCAGCAATGGTTTTGTAACCGGCTCTTTCAGGTATTCAGCAAATGTTGCCAAAGACCTTCAATTCCCTGTTGGCAAAGCAAATTATTACGCGCCCCTCTTCTTTTCCAAACAAAACAACGACAGATCCCTGTTTCAGGTAGAATACCATGCCATGGGTCATTCTTTTGCAGACAGCGCAATGGCATTCCCTGTAAGGTCTGTGAGCAACAGCGAATACTGGACCATCAAAAAGATCTTCCCATCAGACAGCCTGCCCAGCACAGATATTCTCCGGCTCACGCTGGGACTAAACAGCACCAATAACATCATAGGGCAACCCTTGCTGGTGAGAAAAGCATCATCTGCTTTCAGGTGGGAACTCCTTCCCTTGTATGCCAACAATACCGTTTCCAATACAGTTGCCAGTGCACCCACCATCCTTGCATCTGGGATCTACACCTTTGGGAGCATGCTTCCATTGGTCTTATCAAAGGAGAGCCTTGAGCTCTTCCAACAGGAGCGGAATGGTTTTACGCGGTTGCGATGGACCACAGATAAGGATGAAACGGTGGCACAATACGTGATAGAAAAAAGCATTGACAACGGACTTTTTGTTGCCATTGATTCAATCCCCTCCAAGAATAAACTGGGGAAGGTCAGTTATTCGTTTGATCTGCGGTCATCACGCATCAGAGGGAATCTGATCCGGCTCAGGTCAGTGGACAAAAAAGGAAGGGTAGTTTACTCCAATATTCTTTATGCAAGACCAACCAATGAAACCATGCGTGTATTCCCCAATCCTGTCATCAATATACTGAGGATAGGGCCCATCAAAGAACCCCAGTCATTGGTTCAGCTGTTGGGACCAATGGGGCAAATCATCCACGCAGCATCATGGGCAATAGAAAATCAGCTGGAAATTGACGTGAGGAAGCTAGCGCCCGGGAGCTATTATTTGATGCTAAACGTTGATGGTGAAAAAAGGGTGTTCCCCTTCATTAAACAATGAAAAATGATTTCCTTCACGCTTCAATCAAACTGAAAAACTTTCCCCACAGGCACAGGTGCGGCTGGCATTGGGGTTCATAAAATGAAACCCCTTACCATCCAATCCGTCTGAAAATTCCAGGGTGGTATTGAAAAGATAGAGGATGCTTTTTCTGTCGGTAACCAATTTCATGCCCTTGTCCTCAAAAACCTGATCACCTGCCTTCATCTCATTGTCGAAGTCCATCTTGTAGGTAAGACCGGAGCACCCACCACTCACTACACTTACCCTTACAAAATAGTCATCTCCCTTGCCTTCTTCAGCAAGCAGGCTTTCTACGCGGGTCTTCGCTTTCTCACTGATATAGATACCAGACATCATCGCTGTTGCTTCCATATTACCTCTGTTGTTGTGCAAAGTTACACTTTCCTTCGATTTCAGCAGATTTGACAAATGAATTGTACTTTTAGCCAACACCCAGTCATTCCATGAACAACATTGAACACATCGCATTTGCCGTCAATTCCCTTTCCAATGCCATCCCCCTGTTTGAAAAATTGCTGGGGACCCCCTGCTATAAGACAGAAACAGTGGCAACGGAAAACGTCAAAACAGCTTTTTTCAAGACAGGAGAAAGCAAGGTGGAACTGCTGGAAAGCCTTACAGAAGACGGTGTGATTGCCAAATTCATAGACAAAAAAGGGGAAGGCATGCACCATGTTGCCTTTGCCGTTGAGAACCTTGCCAGCGAAATCCAGCGCCTCAAAGCAGAGGGATTTGCATTCATCAATGAAGTTCCCAAAAAGGGTGCAGACAACAAACTGATCTGCTTTCTTCATCCCAAAAGCACCAATGGCATCCTGATAGAACTTTGTCAGGAAATTGATGAGAAATAGGACACTGAAAAAACTGTGTTCCGCAATGGTTAGACCAAATTCAACTTATCCACTGCATTTTGTGCAGCAATCTGGCTGGCATCTTTTTTATTGAATGCCTTTCCCTCGGCAATTACCTCACCGTCAACAACCGCCCCTACCCTGAACAGACGCCTGCCATTTTCCAGACGCTCTTCCAGTGTTTCAAATTCGAGGATTTTTCCACCCTTGTTGGCCCAGCTGTACAATTTGTTTTTTTGGTTGATCTCAACATTTTCAAGCTCTTCCATGAAAAGATGGGGGATGATGATTTTTTTGATGACCCATGCCTTGGTCTTGCGGTATCCTTTATCGATGTAAACAGCGCCAACAAGGGCTTCGAGGGCATTCCCGAAAATCTGGCTGGACTTGAGGGAGTTGTCGTGCTTGTTGAAGGAAGTGATTTTTTTCAGTCCCATCTTTATGGCGATTTCATTCAACATCTGCCGGTTCACCATCTTGCTTCTCATCTCAGTAAGAAAGCCTTCCCCTTTGTAAGGATACTTCATAAACAGGTAGTCGGCAACAATTCCTCCCAAGATGGCATCTCCCAGGTATTCCAACCTTTCATTGTTTTCTGAAGTTCTTTCCTTTACTGATCGGTGAGAGAATGCTGCAATATAGAGGCTCACCTTGCCTGGAACAAAGCCAAGCAGGTTGGAGAGCTGATTGAGAAAATGCTTTTTTTTCCCGCTACTAAAAATATAATATAACCTGTAAAGCAAGCAAGGGTGTTTATCTGTTCATGCGTTTGGGCCCTTCAACATAAATGCTGAAAGGTTGACGACATTAAAGATACTTCTTTACAATGATAGATGCATTATGTCCACCAAAACCAAAAGTGTTACTCAATGCCGCTCGAACGGTTCTTTGTTTTGGCTTCCAGAAGGTAAAGTCGAGTTTAGGATCCAATCCATCATCATCTGTAAAGTGATTGATGGTTGGCGGAACAATATCGTGCATTACTGAATTGATACAAGCTATGGCCTCAACAGCTCCTGCAGCACCCAACAGATGACCTGTCATGGATTTGGTTGAGCTGATGCTCAAATCATAGGCATGGTCTCCAAAAACGCCCAGGATTGCCTTTGTTTCAGCAATGTCACCAAGCGGAGTTGAGGTTCCATGCACATTGATATAGTCAATGTCTTCGGGTTTCATTCCCGCTTCTTCCAATGATGCACGCATTACATTGAGTGCTCCCAGCCCTTCAGGGTGAGGGGCTGTGATATGGTAAGCATCGGCGGTGGCGCCTGCCCCTGCAATTTCAGCATAAATGGTGGCTCCACGGCGGATGGCATGTTCCAGTTCCTCGAGCACAACGGCTCCACTTCCTTCACCCATCACAAATCCATCCCTGTCTTTATCGAAAGGCCTTGAAGCAGTCTTGGGATCATCATTGCGTTCGCTGAGTGCTTTCATGGCATTGAATCCTGCTACACCTGCATCGCAGACAACGGCCTCAGAACCACCGGCAACCATCACATCCGCTTTTCCAAGCTTGATATAATGAAAGGCCTCGATAAGGGCATGGGTTGAAGATGCACAGGCACTGACCACGGCAAAATTGGGACCCCTGAAGCCATGGCGCATGGAGATATGCCCGGCGGCAATATCAAGGATCATTTTAGGAATGAAAAAAGGATTGAACCTTGGGGTTCCATCCCCTTTGGCATAGGCCATGACTTCTTCCTGAAAAGTAAGCAACCCGCCGATTCCACTGGAAAAAATAACCCCAGTTCTGTCAGGATTTACATTGTCCTTTGAAATTCCGGCATGCTTGATGGCCTCATCACTGGATACAATAGCCAATTGGGTAAAGCGATCGACCTTTCTTGCCTCTTTTCTATCAAGATAAGCAACTGGATCAAACCCCTTTACCTCACAGGCAAATTGTGTTTTGAATTTGGAAGCATCAAAGAGTGTGATGTGGTCTGCGCCAGATACACCGCCCAACAAGCCATTCCAATAATCCTGTACGGTATTGCCAATGGGGGTGATAGCACCAAGACCGGTGATGACTACTCTTTTCAGTTCCATGAATAAAGAATGATGGAGTACCTATTACTTTGCGTGCTCTTCCAGATAAGTTACGGCTTGACCTACAGTTGTAATGGTCTCAGCTTGTTCATCAGGAATGGAAATATTGAATTCTTTTTCAAATTCCATGATCAGTTCAACTGTGTCCAGAGAATCTGCTCCGAGATCATTCGTAAAAGAAGCCTCAGGTGTAACTTCATTCTCATCAACACCAAGTTTG
>CANEWJ010000079.1 GCA_947442625.1 Chitinophagaceae bacterium | reverse complement strand
GAGATGGTAAACTCGTCCTTGAATGTCTTGCTCTTGCGGTAAATCATGGCAGGAAGCCAGATCCAGAAAGCCACCATCATGGAGATCCACAACACCGAACTCATCAGGAAGGGCAAGGGCGAAATCAGCTTCAACGCATAAAGCACGGCTGCCAGTAACGCAAAAACATTGACGAGAATCATCAACCATTTGATCTCCCTCCTGGAAATGAAATGGTACCGCAGTGCCTGCAGTACCATTCCTTTTTTGTAACGTATGTTCAGTTTCACATCTATGATTTAGCTACAGCCCATGCTGTTTCCACAATTAAGGCATTTGTAACAGGTACCGCTTCTTACAGTGATGTGTCCGCAGGTTGAACAAGCCGGCGCATCGCTTTGCATGCTCTTCATGAATTCCTGTGTGCTGTTTTCGGCTTTCACTGCAACAGGAGCTTTCTGGGCTTTGGGAGCGGGAACTGCACTGTTGGTGGCCACTACCCTAACATCAGAGAGCTCGGGCTTTGAATCACTTTCAAACCTTGGTGTGTTATCATCCCAGTCATCATTTCCCGTATTCATCACCTCTGGCTTGTCCAGCACATGAACCAGGTCTGTTCTGCCCAAGTACTCATAGGCAAGTGCGCGGAATACAAAGTCTACAATTGAAGTGGTTGATTTGATGTTTGGATGATCCACCATTCCTGCTGGTTCAAACTTGGTGAAAACAAACTTTTCAACAAACTCTTCCAAAGGAACACCATACTGCAAGCCTACAGAGATTGAAATCGCAAAACAGTTCATCAGGCTGCGAAGGGTAGAACCTTCTTTTGCAAGGTCAATGAAGATTTCTCCCAATGTATTGTCACTGTACTCCCCTGTCCTGAGGAAGATGGCCTGACCATTGATTTTGGCTTTTTGGGTATAGCCCCTTCGCTTGGCAGGAAGTGTCTTGCGTTCTACAATTCTTGAAAGCTGGCGTTTGAGTTTAGTGTCCGGTGATGCCTGCATCCTTTTCTGCAATTCATTCAGCAACTCTTCAACTGTAAGCTTGCTCACGTCGATGAACGGGCTGTCGGTTGATGCAATGGCTGCTGCTTCTTCCGCTTCCTCTTCAGTGGCTTTGCTATCGCTCTTGTTGCTCAGGGGTTGGCTAAGTTTGGAGCCGTCACGATAGATGGCATTGGCCTTGAGACCAAGCTCCCAGCTGAGTTTATAACAATCAGATATTTCACTGACCGTGGCTTCATTTGGAAGGTTGATGGTTTTTGAAATGGCTCCACTGAGGAAAGGCTGTGTTGCTGCCATCATGTAAATATGGCCATGGGCATGGATATAGCGTTCGCCTTTTTTGCCACATTTGTTGGCACAATCAAAAACTGGGTAGTGCTCAGGCTTGAGGTGTGGCGCACCTTCAACGGTCATGGTTCCGCAAACAAAATCATTGGCTGCATCAATTTCTGATCCCTTGAAACCGAGGGCCTGTAACATGTTCCAGTCAAAGTTGAAATACTCCTCTGGTTTAAAACCAAGGCGTTGCAGACACTCTTCACCAAGTGTATAAACATTGAATACAAATCCCACTTCAAAAGCAGCAAGGGATGCATCATCCAATTTCTTGATTTCCTCGGCAATGAATCCTTTCTCGCTGAGGGTTTGGTGGTTGATGAACGGAGCTCCTGCAAAAGAGGCTGAGCCTACTGCGTATTTGATGATGGCATCCTGTTCTGCTGCTGTGTATTTGAGGTTGGCCAGGGCCTGTGGAACCGATTGGTTGATGATTTTGAAATAACCGCCACCAGAAAGTTTTTTAAATTTCACCAGGGCAAAATCAGGCTCAACACCGGTAGTATCGCAATCCATCACAAGTCCAATGGTTCCGGTGGGCGCAATAACCGTTGTTTGGGCGTTGCGGTAACCGTACTGTTCTCCGAGCTCCACTGCATCATCCCAGGCCTTGCATGCAGCTTTGAGCATGTAATCCGGACAGTCTTTGGCTTTTATCCCAAGGGGCTTGATGCTGAGGCCAACATAGGCCTGGTCTGCATCATAGGCTGCGGCACGGTGATTTCTCATGACCCTCAACATGTCTTCCCTGTTCTCTGCATAACGGGGGAAAGGTCCGTGGATCTTGGCAATCTCAGCTGAAGTCTTGTAGGCAATACCTGTCATGATAGCAGAAATGGCGCCAGCAATACCCCTTGCCTCATCACTGTCATAAGGAATTCCGCTGACCATCAGCATGCTGCCGAGGTTGGCAAAACCAAGGCCAAGTGTACGGTAATCGTAGCTGAGCTGTGCCACTTCCTGGCTTGGAAACTGTGCCATCAGCACAGAAATTTCCAATACGGTTGTCCAGAGCCTTACTGAATATTCAAATCCTGCAACATCAAATGTATTGTCTGATTCATTGAAAAACTTCCTGAGGTTGGCTGAGGCGAGGTTACAGGCGGTATTGTCAAGGAACATGTACTCGCTACAAGGGTTGGAAGCCCTGATGCGACCACCCTGTGGGCAGGTATGCCATTCGTTGATGGTAGTATCGTACTGTGTTCCAGGATCAGCACAACGCCATGCTGCGTAAGATATTTTCTCCCAAAGGGCTTTTGAAGATATCTTTTTCATGACCTTGCCATCCATACGGCCGGTCAGTTCCCAATCTTCCCCTTTTGCCAATTTCTCGAAAAATGCATTGGGTATCCTGACTGAGTTGTTAGAGTTTTGTCCGCTCACCGTTCTGTAGGCTTCTCCTTCATAATCGCTTGAGTAACCTGCAGCAATCAAAGCAGCCACTTTCTTTTCTTCTTCCACCTTCCAATCGATGAAAGTTTCAATTTCTGGATGGTCTAGGTCAAGACAGACCATTTTGGCTGCCCTACGGGTTGTGCCGCCACTTTTGATGGCACCCGCTGCGCGGTCGCCAATCTTAAGGAAACTCATCAGCCCTGAAGATGTTCCGCCACCACTGAGTTTCTCTCCCTCTCCACGCATGTTGGAGAAGTTGGTGCCCACACCTGAGCCATATTTGAAGATCCTTGCTTCGCGGACCCAAAGGTCCATGATGCCACCTTCGTTCACCAAATCATCATCAACACTGAGGATGAAACAGGCATGCGGTTGTGGACGCTCGTAAGCGGAAGTAGATTTCTTCAACTGACCATCTTTCTGGTCAACATAATAATGTCCTTGTGGCTTCCCTTTGATACCATAACATTCGTGCAAGCCAGTATTGAACCATTGTGGTGAATTGGGAACACAGGCCTGGCTGAGGATGGAATAGACCAACTCTTCATAGAAAACGGTTGCGTCTTCTGTTGAAGCGAAGTAACCGTAACGTTCTCCCCATACCCTCCAGCAATGTGCCATACGGTGTGCAACCTGCTTGGCTGAAGTCTCCCTTCCAAGAGAACCATCGGCCTGGGGCACACCAGCCTTCCTGAAGTATTTTTGTGCAATGATGTCTGTAGCGATCTGGCTCCATTGCTTTGGAACCTCCACATTGTTCATTTCGAAAACAACCTCTCCGCTGGGGTTGCGGATCACCGAGGTGCGATAGTCATAATCAAACATTTCATAGACTGCTACTTTGTCTGAGGTAAATTGTCTTTTGAATTTCAGACCTTGCGTGTTATTGCTGGTAGCTGCTTTTGATTTGTTTGCCATATCGCTAATTGTTAAATGTTGGTAAAACCTGCCTAATTTCAGGGACAGAGTACGAAATTATCTACCTATTGCCTGATTTCAAACCCCTAAATATCAACACCCTGTTGATAACTCCAACAATCCGCAATGGCAGTGGATTTGGGATTTTGTTCACTATTTTGTAAAAAAATATTTGGCAGTTTTTGGGGAAATCAATAAAGTAAAGGACGGTAAAAAAAGGGCGCCGCAAGGTGACAAAAGTCATACAAAAGGCATGACGAACGTTTATCTTTGTCATCTAAAAAATCATCAGTGCTTTGAAAACACACAACCGTTGCCTCGTTTCATTTTCCCTTGTATTATTTTCGATGTTTGCAACAGCACAACAAAACAAATTCAGTGGCTGGGGGATGACGCTCAATACAATCGCACTCAGTCCGAAATTCAACCTGATTTTTGATAGCCAACTGCGGTCAAATGACCAATGGAAAAAAACTGAGACATTCATCCTCAGGCCAGGATTGAGCTATGTTTTGAACAAAAATGTTTCCCTGACTGCAGGACTTGCATTGATACACAATTGGAAAACAATTGGAGGGGTAAGAGATATCGTTTCAGACAACAGGATTTGGCAACAATTGGGCATCGTCAAGCAAGTAAAAAAAGCATCACTGCAACACAGGATCAGGTTGGAAGAAAGATGGATCCCCGTATTGAAAGTTGCTGGCAATGATATTGTGAAATCAGACCCCAAGTTCAATGCACGGTTCAGGTATTTTACCAGATGGCTAAGCCCTTACTCAAAAACAGAAAAATTGACAAAAGGCATGTATTGGGTTGTCCAGAATGAATTCTTCTTCAATGCTCTTGGAGCAAGCCATGCCAACCGTAAACTGTTCGATCAGTCAAGGAGCTATGCCGGAACAGGTTACCGCCTGAGCAAACATGCCGACCTGGAAGTTGGCTACATGTTGGTCTATATTGAGGGCAAAAACAAGGAATATACCACCAATAACATCATACAGCTTTCCAGTTTCCTTCGTTTATAAGAAAGTTTTTCGCACATTTGCAGTAGAATAGCTCTACAAGATGCACCAAGCCGTTTACACTACGATACTGGAAAACAAAAACAAAGGAAAGAAATCCTTTGCCGTGTTGGTTGATCCAGACAAAACATCTGTTGCCAAGGCAGATGAATTGATTCGTTTGTGTACGGAGGCCTCAGTGGATTTCATTTTTGTTGGTGGCAGCCTGGTGGTCAGCGACCATTTGGAGGAATTGGTGCAACACATCAAAAAGGAATGTTCCATTCCGGTGATACTTTTCCCAGGGAGCCCATCCCAGGTTACGCCCTATGCTGACGCACTGCTCTACCTTTCCCTGATATCTGGAAGAAACCCTGAGCTATTGATAGGCCAACACGTAGTGTCTGCGCCCGTTGTCAGAAAAAGTGGCCTTGAAGTGATGTCTACGGGGTATATGGTGATTGATGGTGGGGCTCCCACAACAGTTTCATACATCAGCAACGCCAATCCCATTCCTTCTGATAAGAATGAAATAGCAGTTTGCACGGCAATGGCTGGTGAAATGCTTGGGCTTAAACTCCTGTACATGGATGCGGGTAGCGGCGCCAAAATGCCCATTCCAACTGCCATGATTGCTGCAGTTTCATCCCATACTGCCATTCCACTGATCATCGGAGGTGGCATTACCACAGCAGAAAAAGCATACGAAAACTGCAAAGCAGGTGCCGACATCATCGTTGTTGGCAATGCCATTGAGAAGGACCCTGCATTGATCAATGAAATCAGCCAGGCCATCCACGCCAGTGCAACATCAGGCCTAACCGCCCGGGTACACTAAACTTATCCCTGATTTTAGCCTTTTTTCTAAAAAAAATCGGTTTATTTGCAACTCACAATTTTTCTTTACAAGACAGACACAGAAAAATGATTAAAAACCTGACCTCTTCATCAATAGCAGAAACGGCTCCCGCCGCTTCCATGCGTTGGGTTTTTGCTGTACCAAACGGAACAGTTTTTTTACGCCGACCGATTCCATTTTTGGTACGACGTTGATAGATACCACCCCCTGAGTCCGACACAAGTCGTTTAACCGGTTCAGCCCTAAGTGGCTTCATCCGGGAACAGTCAATTTTTCAATTCGCCGCACAAATGGAACAGCAAAAACAAGTTTTTGACATACATATCGCCAGTGAGCAAGATTACGGTTTTGCCGAAGAGATCTGCCTGGAAATGGAAGAATCTGCAAAAGCCCGTGGAACAGGTATTGCCAAAAGAAGCCCTGATTATATCCGCCAAAAAATGAACGAAGGGAAAGCGGTGATCGCCCTGACCCAAGCGGGAGCATGGGCTGGTTTCTGTTATATAGAAACATGGGGACATGGAGAATATGTAGCCAATTCCGGACTGATTGTAAAACCCACACTGAGAAAAAGCGGATTGGCCAAGTTGATCAAACATACCGTATTCAAGCTCAGCAGGTCCACCTACCCCGATGCAAAAATATTCGGACTCACCACAGGGTTGGCCGTGATGAAAATAAATTCTGAACTGGGATACGAACCCGTTACCTATTCAGAACTCACACAGGATGAGGATTTCTGGGCCGGATGCAAAAGTTGCATCAATTATGAGATCCTGATAAGCAAGGAAAGAAAAAATTGCATGTGCACAGCAATGCTCTATGACCCCAAAGACCACTACGAGCCTGAAGAAACCAAACAGTTTTTTGAGGAAAATGTAAAAGGCCTTGAACGGTTGCTCAGGTTCAGGGAATGGAAGCTCCTGAAACCTTTTCTTAAAAAAGAGGATAAGTCTACCAAGTCGTTGAAGAGCCTGCTTTTACCATTTTTCAATTTCTAAAGCAAATGATACCATGTCAACAAAAGTAATACTCGGATTCAGTGGCGGATTAGATACCACCTATTGTGTGAAATACCTTGCTGAAGAAAAAGGATACGAGGTACACAGCATCATCGTCAATACTGGCGGCTTTACAGAAGAAGAACTGACCAATATTGAAAAGCATGCACATGCCTTGGGCGTCGCTTCCCATACCACCGTGAACGCAGTAAAAACATATTATGACAGGATCATCCGGTTCCTGGTTTACGGCAATGTGCTAAAAAACAATACCTATCCCCTGAGTGTGAGTGCTGAACGCCTCAGCCAGGCCATTCATATCGCTGAACATGCACAAAAACTCGGTGCTGACGCTGTAGCCCACGGTAGCACAGGAGCAGGAAATGACCAGGTCCGGTTTGACATGGTCTTCCACATCATGATTCCGGGCGTAGAAATCATCACCCCTATCCGAGACCTGAAACTGAGCCGTGAACAGGAAATCGAGTACCTGCAGTCCAAGGGTGTCAACATGAATGCCGAAAAGGCCATGTACTCTATCAATAAAGGACTTTGGGGAACAAGTGTGGGAGGCAAAGAAACCCTCTCCTCAAAAGGCATGCTCCCTGAATCGGCCTGGCCAACGCAGCTAACCAAACATGATCCTGAAGAGGCTGTGCTTGGTTTTGAAAAAGGTGAACTTGTTTCAGTGAATGACAGACCATTCGAGCATCCCTCCGAGGCCATTCAATACCTTCAATCTATCGCAGGGCCCTACGGCATTGGCCGTGATATCCATGTTGGAGACACCATCATTGGCATCAAGGGAAGGGTTGGCTTTGAAGCCGCCGCACCCATGGTGATCCTGAAAGCACACCATGCATTGGAAAAACATGTCCTCACCAAATGGCAGTTGCAATGGAAGGACACCCTTTCTCAGTTCTATGGCAACTGGTTGCACGAGGGACAGATCATGGATCCAGTGATGCGCGACATAGAAGCATACCTTGAACATTCACAGGAAAATGTAACAGGAAAAGTATATGTTCAGCTGATGCCATACAGGTTCCAGGTAATCGGTATCGAATCTTCCTACGACCTGATGAACAGCAAGTTTGGCAAGTATGGCGAAATGAATGCAGGATTCACGGGCAATGATGTAAGAGGCTTCAGCAAGATCTTTGGAAACCAGACCATCATTTGGAACGCTGTGCAAAACGAGAATAAAAAAGATTAAATTCAATTCCATGAGCAACAAGATCAGGATCGGTATCATCGGCGGAGCAGGCTATACAGGCGGTGAATTGATTCGACTGCTTCTTGTTCATCCATTTGCTTCTATTGCCTTTGTGCACAGCAAAAGCAATGCAGGCAATCCTTTGCACCATGTACACCAAGACCTGCTGGGTTCAACCGATTTGGTTTTTTCCGGTGAGATCAACAGCAACATCGATCTGCTTTTTCTTTGCCTGGGCCATGGCGAATCCACCAGATTCCTGCAAGAAAATACCATTGACGCTGGCATCAGGATCATTGACCTGGCGAATGATTTCAGGCTCAACAAGGATGCCACACAAGGCAACAGAACCTTTGTGTACGGCTTGCCAGAAATTAACCAAACCATAATAGCTGACGCAAACAACATCGCCAACCCGGGATGTTTTGCAACCGCCATTCAATTGGGATTGTTGCCCCTTGCAAAAGCAGGATTGCTGGGTGAAATATATACAACCGGCATCACAGGCTCTACAGGTGCCGGGCAATCATTGAGTGCCACCAGCCATTTCAGCTGGAGGGCCAACAATATCCAGGCCTACAAAACATTGACCCACCAGCATGTTGCGGAAATCCATCAGTCCTTGCATCAGCTGCAAAACGATGATCAGCCTGCAGTGCATTTTGTGCCCTGGAGAGGTGATTTCACCAGGGGCATCTTTGTTTCCTCTACAATCAATACTGGTTTGACACTCGAATCCATCCAGGCATTGTACAAGGAGTTTTACCAAGGTCATCCTTTTACCATCGTGTCCAATAAACCGATTGCCTTGAAACAGGTGGTGAATACCAACAAATGTGTGCTCTTTATTGAGCAGGAAGGCAACAAGATTGTTGTGCACAGTGCCATTGACAACCTGCTCAAGGGCGCTAGCGGACAAGCCGTACAGAACATGAACATCCTGTTCGGATTGGATCAATCAACCGGGCTGAACCTAAAGGCAGCAGCCTTCTAATACAACATCATGAAAACTTTTGACGTTTACCCCATCAACGATATCACCATCACCCATGCCAAAGGCAGCAGGGTTTGGGACAAGAACAATACCGAGTATATGGATCTCTATGGCGGTCATGCTGTCATCAGCATCGGACACACCCATCCCCATTGGGTCAAACGCATAGAAGACCAACTCCACCAGATTGCGTTTTATTCCAACTCCATCAAGATTCCATTGCAGGATGAACTGGCAGCCAAACTTGGTGAGGTGTCAGGAAAAAAAGATTTTGACCTGTTTCTTTGCAATTCAGGCGCAGAGGCCAATGAGAATGCACTCAAGCTTGCCTCTTTCCATACAGGAAGAAAAAAAATCGTGGCCTTCACCAAAGCATTCCATGGCAGAACTTCATTGGCAGTAGCGGCTACTGACAATCCCAATATTGTTGCACCAGTCAATGAAACCGACAACATCTGCTTTCTCCCTTTTAATGATATTGAGGCACTGGAGGCACACTTCAAGCAGGGGGGCACTGAGGTTGCTGCTGTCATTGTAGAAGGAATCCAGGGCGTGGGAGGCATCAACGTGGCCAGCAATCCTTTTTTGCAGGCCATCAGGAAACAGTGTGATGAGTTTGGGGCCATCTATATTGCAGACAGCGTGCAATGTGGTTATGGAAGATCTGGAAAATTTTTCAGCCATGATTTTGCTGGGGTTGATGCAGACATCTACTCCATGGCCAAAGGAATGGGCAATGGATTTCCCATTGGAGGGATCATCATCACTCCCAAGATCAAAGCAAAACATTTTATGCTGGGCACCACGTTTGGAGGCAACCACCTGGCCTGCGCTGCAGCACTCGCTGTGCTGGAAGTAATTGAACAAGAATCATTGATGAACAACGCTGAAAAAATCGGGAACTACCTTCAAGCTGCACTAAAATCTATACCTGAGATCAGTGGTGTCAGGGGTTATGGACTGATGATTGGATTTGATGTACCCGAAAGCCACAAGAACCTCAAAAAAGACCTGCTTTTTAAATTCAAGATATTTACAGGAGAAGCAAAACCCAATGTGATCAGGTTGCTTCCTTCATTAGCCCTTACCATGGAGGATGCCACAACTTTTATCAATGCTTTGAAAACAGCGATTGCTGAATACCAACAATAAAGCCATCATGAAACAATTCATCTCAGCTCATGACGTCCAGGACATTCCGGCATTGATCAAAAAAGCCCTTGATTATAAGGCCAACCCATGGAAAGATGAAACGCTGGGGAAGCGCAAAAGAATTGGATGTCTTTTTCTGAATCCAAGCATGCGCACAAGGTTGAGCACACAGGTTGCCGCACAACAACTGGGCATGGAAACGGTGATCTTCAATGTTGGCAATGAAGGCTGGTCGCTGGAATTTGAAGAGGGTGCCATCATGAACGGTACAACGGTAGAACATGTAAAAGACGCAGCACCCATCATGGGCAACTATTTCGACATCCTTGCCATCAGGACCTTCCCAGGACTCAAGGACCGCGAAGCGGATTACGGAGAACACATCATAAAACAATTCATCAAGTACGCAGGAATCCCTGTCCTGAGCCTTGAGAGTGCCACCCTGCATCCTTTGCAAAGCCTGACAGACCTTATCACTATAGCTGAATCCTGGAATGCAACAAACCAGGCTTTGGCAGCATCCAAGGTTCAGTTGCCAAAACCCAAAGTGGTACTCACCTGGGCGCCCCATGTAAAAGCGATTCCACAGTGCGTCGCCAACAGCTTCGCGCAGTGGGTGAATGCCTGGGGAGAGGCAGACTTTGTAATCACCCATCCCAAGGGATACACGTTGGCAGAAGAATTTACCCAAGGCGCAACCATTGAATACAACCAGGAGAAAGCATTGAAAGATGCTGACTTTGTGTACGTGAAAAACTGGAGTACTTTTTCTCCATACGGAAGCATGCCAGCCGTTGGGGGAGATTGGATGTTAACGAATGAAAAAATAAGGCAAACACGCCATGCAAAAGTGATGCATTGTCTGCCTGTAAGAAGAAACATAGAACTGTCTGACGAGATACTGGATGGTCCAAACAGCATCATCACACAGCAAGCCTCCAACCGGGTATGGGCCGCTCAGGCAGTGATATCATCACTACTTCAATGAACGAAAACAAATTATATATCATCAAAGTCGGCGGTAACATCATAGACGATGCTACCAAGCTCAGTACTTTTCTTTCCTCCTTCTCAACACTGAAAGGCAAAAAAATCCTTGTGCATGGTGGAGGCAAACTCGCAACAAAACTGGCGGCAGATCTTGCCATCCCCCAGCAAATGGTTGATGGCAGAAGGATCACCGATGCCGAAACACTGAAGGTCGTTACGATGGTCTATGCAGGACTGATCAACAAACAGGTTGTTGCATCGCTCAATGCCTTGAACGCTCCATCCATTGGGCTCTCTGGTGCTGATGGCAACTGCATTACTGCTCACAAGCGGGTGCATCCAACGATTGATTTTGGATTTGTGGGAGATGTGGATAGCGTAAACACCAGGCTGATCCTTTCGCTCCTGGACATGGACCTCAACATCATCATTGCCCCCATCACACAAGACAAAACCGGTCAACTGCTGAACACCAATGCCGATACCATCGCACAAGAAATCG